>NZ_JBFUIX010000002.1:0-218414 GCF_056401635.1 Paenibacillus sp. P4_E11
GAAATAGGGAAACTCGAAGGAACATGCGAGCTTCATATTGTGACGTTCGAACAAGGAACTGCAAGTATGCCCGTTCGGCTGATTCCAGTCCTCACCCATTTCGATGTCGTGAATCGGATTATAGACGATTCGGCCAGAGGTAGAGCGATTAGCTGTCGTGAGCTCCAGCCATCTACCGAACCGCTCATTCTCTTCCTTGATCGGCGAGTACCTCTTCACAAGGAACGGATGGTCATTGCGCCCGCCCCATTTGTAGGGGCAATGGAAGTCGATACCCACTGCCAGTTCAAGTGACTTCACATAATCGGCAATGGCCTTCGTAGCACAATAGATGGGGTCCTCCACATAATCCCGGTTATGATCGTGAGGCGCTCTATTCTTTCCCTGATCTCCATTCTCGACACCGTCAATGTCCACGAAAGGGATGTAATGAATTAGATATTGGCTCAACACAAGAGAGTCTGTCTGCTCCAAGTAATACTCCAGCAATCCCTCCAACAAATAAGCAGGCATGGATTCACAGGCATGATGTCTGCAGGTGAAAATGATATGTTGACTGGCGGAGCGATTGCCGATCATAAGCAGTGGAATCGGCCGCAATTGCTCCGAATGGGTAAGTACCTTTCTTGTGATATTGGGGTGGGCGGAGATTCGGGCATACCATTGTTCAAAGTGATGAACCTGATAAGGGATCGAAAAGCAGAAATACACCAGCTCCGCATCTCCAAACGTATACCGGAAAGTGTAAGCAGAAGTAACCGAATCCGCCCCGAGCCACTCCCACACGACCCCATCTTTACTTACAGCAGGTCCCCAAGGTCCAATCACTTCCCCATTCATGAATTCAAATGTGATCGACTGGGCCTGACTGGATTCCGCTCGAAAGCCCCAATAAAACCACCAACCCGTCGAATCCCGAAGCTCCTGTTCTACTTGCACAACACGGTCCTCGACGGATACTACACGTATATTGCCTCCGGCAAAGTTGCTGCTAATCGTTATCCCTTGCACGCTATTTGACAATGCCTAGTTCCTTCAACTGTTTCTCTGCCGAATCGAGCATGAGCTTATACTTGAATGTCTCTTCCAAACGCTTCAAGAAATCGTTGTATTCGCTTATAGGACGTTTGCCGTAAGCAAACTTGGCTAACTCTTCTTCCATATACCGATTAGCATCCGCCGGACTGTACCCATCCGGAAGGTTCAGCATGCCGTTGTACACTTCAATACGCGGCGTTTTGGCGGAGAATTCGATAGCTTCCTTCGGATAGCCGGATTCCAAATATTCAATTTCCTCCCGACCCAGCAATTGATACATGAAAGCATGCTCTTTGGCCCTGAGTTCGGTCCTGACAATTTTACCGTCTACTCTGTTCCAGTGCCGTCCCTCTTCCCCATGCGCAACCAACGTGTTCCCTTCCGGACTGGCCACATAGTTCAACAGGTCGAACACTCGTTGCAGCTTAACCGGGTCTTTCTCAACCGCCTTGGGGATAGCATGCATCCCCGGAGCGGTCCCTACATCCCAGATCCCGGCGAATTGGCCGCCCGGACCTTTCAAGGCAGGCACTTGCACCCATTCGGCATTGGGGTTGACCGCCTTGAACTCGGTCACATTGGCCGGAAGGGTCATCCGTGGAAATCCGTTCCAGATCATCCCAACCTTCCCTTGAAACGCCTTCTTCTCATGCTGGGTTCCAGTATTCGCCAGAATATCCGGATCAACGACACCGGCATTGATCATATCGTTGATAAATTTTAAGGCGTCTTTCATACCCGGATCGTAGAAGGCATTCATTAATTTGCCGTTCTTCATGTAGAAGGTATCGGCCGCCCCAACACCAAATGCACTGAAGATCGGGTCGAAGACCGACAACTTTTGTCCCGTTATTCCATAAGTATCCGGTTTGCCATTGCCGTCTGGATCTTTCTCTGTAAAGGCTTTGGYTACGGTGAACAGCTCATCAATCGTTGTTGGGACTTTCAGGTTCAACTTGTCCAACCAATCTTTTCTGATCCATACGTTATAGAACGGAATGGACGGTCTCTTGGCCAGTGCATAAATTTTCCCGTCAACCGAACCTTTCTTCAAGCTGTCATCGCCAATAAATTTCTTAGCTTGCTCCAGCTTCCCCATGTAGGGAGTCAGATCGAGAAGCAGCCCTTTTCTAGCGTATTCTTGCATCTGAATGCGGCTCACCGCGATCAGATCCGGGTAATCGGCTGCCGCCATACGTAGATTGAGCTGGTTGCCACCATCCCCGCCAAGCAAGGTCATCTGAATATCCGTATTCAGTTTTTCATCGAGCTTGATTTTCATCCGATTGCTCTCGCCTTCCGGCAGTTTCGAACCCCCGCTATCGGTCATGATCTCAATCTTAACCCGTTCAGCGGGCTTAGTCGTAGCCGTTGCGCCTGGAGACGACTGCGGGTTGTTCCCACTAGCGTTAGGCTCACTGCTTCCCCCGCATCCTGCTAGAATCGCACCGACCGATAACGCGAATACCAACGATAGAGACGCCCATTTGAATTTTCTCATGTACAGCCTTCCTCTCAACCTTTAATAGAGCCTATTAACATGCCTTGGGTAAAATGCTTTTGAATAAAGGGATAGACGACAATGATCGGAACACAAGCGATTACGACGGCCGCCATCTGAACCGCTTCAGTCGGCAGGGGAACGTCTACATTTTCCATCGGATTCTGGGATTGCATGAGAATATTGCGTACGATGACTTGAATCGGGTGAAGGTCTCGATTCGTAATGAACATAATCGCTTGGAAAAATTCATTCCAATGCCCCACTGTATAGAAGAGACCAATCGTTAACATCACGGRAACGGACAGAGGGAACACAATTTGCAGCAATATACGCAGTTCCTTCGCTCCATCCATTCGTGCGGATTCGAACAGCTCTTCCGGAAGATTCTCGAAGAAACTTTTCATAATCAAAACATTAAAAGCCCCGATCGCGCTTGGAACAATCATCGCCCAGATCGAGTTCAACAGCCCCGTTGCCTTTACCGTCAAATAAAGAGGAATCAGCCCTCCGCTGAAAAGCATGGTGAGCACGATCAACAGTAGGAAAAAACTTCGCCCCGGCAACGTTCGTCTGCTTAATGGATAAGCCATGAGGGTCGTCAGAATCATGTTGACCGCCGTACCGACAACGGTAATGAACAACGTGTTCATGAATGCCCTTGGTATCGCCGAGTCCCCCAGCAATTGCTTGTAAGCCATCAACGTTATATTTCTTGGGATAATAATGTAGCCGCCATTCTTCAGCACTTCAGCCATTGGCGTTATGGAGACCGATAAGACGAATAAGAGAGGGAATACGGCAGTAAGTCCGACGATAATCAGGATCGTATACACAATGACGTTGAATACCTTATCCTCGACACCTTTTACCATATTCCTCCCYCCCATCTTTTCGCAAAATGATTGGCTCCGAGGACAAGGATCAGCCCAATGACCGATTTGAACAACCCAACGGCGGAAGCCAAACTGAAATTCATCTGCTCGAGCCCGGTACGAAACACCCAAGTATCGATAATATCAGCCACGGGATACACTTGAATATTGTACAAAATATAAATCTGATCAAACCCCGCATCGAGCATATGACCCAATCTTAAGATCAAGAGCAGAACGATCACATTACGAATCCCAGGAAACGTGATATGCCAGATCATACGCAGTCTGCTCGCTCCGTCTACCCGAGCTGCCTCGAATAAGGTTGGATCGATTCCTACGATCGCCGCCAAATAAATAATGGCGCCCCACCCGGCATTTTGCCAAACATCCGAACTGACTAATATGCTGCGAAACCAATCCGTTGACTGCAAGAATGGAACGGCGTCGAACCCCCACTCGACTAGCCAACGATTCAACAGCCCTGTTGACTGAGAGAGAAAGGCCAACAGAATGCCGTAAATAATAACCCAAGACAAAAAATGCGGCATGTAACTTAACGTCTGAATCAGGTTTTTAAACCAAGGCGTCCGGCATTCATTGAGCATTAGTGCCATCAGGATCGGGGGAACGGTACCGAATATAAGCTTGTAGAAGCTGATTAGAAACGTGTTAAGCAACAGTTCGGAAAAGTAAGGGGAGTCGTAAAAAAATTGAAAATGCTTATACCACGGATCCGCCCAAGGACTTGCTACTATTCCCTTCAACATATCAAAATCTTTGAAAGCGATTACTGCACCATACATCGGAAAATACTTATAGATCACAAACCACAATAAACCAGGCATCAACATGATGTAGAATACTCGATGCTGCCATGCTCTCCTGGCTACGGCGCTGCCTTGCATTCGTTCACCTCCTATTGCTTATTTGTTGAGCAAATTCAATATATCACTGCACCGAATCGCACATTATTCACAATGCTATGCACTTTGTAGAACAAATTTAAGTACTTCTCACTTCGCTTTGAGTTGCCTATACATAGTAGGGGTCATGTTTGTGTATCTCTTAAATATTTTGATGAAGTAATTGTCATTCAGGAAGCCTACCCGCTCTCCTACGTCACTAACGGTCATATCCGTATGATCCATGAAATACTTGGCCTTCTCGATACGGACACGATGCAAATATTCAATGAAATTCTCACCAGTCTTCTTCTTAAACAGCGTACTTAAGTAATGTTCCTCTAAGGCAACGAACTGGGCCATCGACTTCAGGTTCATATTCTGATCGTAATGTTCGTGCATGTAATCCAGCATTTTGTTGATCTCGCCATGATCGGTCAAGGACGCTTGGATCCCCTTGCGATTCCCCAACCCGGCTTGCAGTCTTGCCATCAATACAGCCAGCAGTTGCTTATGACTCGTACAGTGTAATAACGCATCGGGTTCACCAAACGGATAGTTCGTTATGCGGGACACCCATTTATTAAACTGATTCGCCGTATGCTTCACCACATACATAGGGAATACACCTTGTTCCATGCGATCCCATATTTCTCGCAACAATGCCTCACATTCGTTCATCTTGGCCTGTTCGAAATATTGAATCAACTTGCGTTCAATCTTCCATGCCACCCAATGATCGCTTTCTTGGGTCTGCTCTGCTAGATCGAAGCTGTGAATCCCTGATTCTCTGCTATACCAGAATGTGTCCAGCTTCCTGAGCGTACTCCTCCATGCCTCGAATAATTGAGTGCTTGGCACAGATCCGCCAACAACGATCGGGAACGGCGAGGAGCTTTGCTCGAACGGACTCACTTGAATTTCATTCCGGCTCCAGAAGAACAGGGTCGTATGACCCCAAGCTGAGAAGTGGTGAATCATCGACTGCTTATTCTGACTTACAAGACCCAAGGATAGCCCATCTTCGATCGAGAACGGTTCGCTTCCGTTCAGTACCGTGCAGATCGCTACATAGGGCCAAGCTCCATGCAATCGATTCCTATAAAAATTGGCAACTTGGTCTTGCTTCAGCTGAGTCAACGAGTCCCACAGTCCTTGATAGATGGGCTGATATTCGAGATATAGCTGATGGGATGCTTGCTGCGTACTCCGACTCAACTGCTCGTCGACCTTCGCCAGGATGTCCCGTAATGTGTCGGCATCCATGGAGAGCTTCAATATATAATCGAAAGCGCCATGTTGCAGAGCCGACCTCGCGTATTCGAATTCATTCATACATGTCAGCATGACGAACAGGCAGGGCAAGCCGGCTTCTCTCGCTTTCTTCAACAATTCGATCCCATTCATGACGGGCATGATGATATCGCAGATGACTAATTCCGGTTGATGCTCCTTCATGAATTCCAGCGCCCTTGCTCCGTTGCTCGCCTCACCGATGACCTCGAATCCRCTAGCCCTCCAGTCAATGTGTTTACGAAACGACTTTCTCACATGGACTTCATCTTCAATGATCAGAATTTTCCACATCACGTTAGCCCTCCAGTCTATAAGGAGTAGAAATCAATAACGGTAGCTTTAGTATGGCTTTCGTACCTTGAGGAAGCGGAATCAGCTGAACTTCCGCCTCTTTCTTGAACAGCAGATGATAGCGGGCTCTTAAGTTAGCTAATCCAATTCCCTTGCGATTCCGATTGTTGCCCAATAGTACAGAGCCGCCCAGGCCGATCCCGTTGTCCTCTACTTCAATGACCAGCTTGTTATGTTCCTCGAACACACGAATCGTGATCATCCCCCCTGATTCCATCTGGGAGAACCCGTGATTGATCGCATTCTCGACCAGCGTTTGGAGACTTAGCTTGGGCACTAATGCATATTCCAAAGCCTGATCCACCTCGTACACGATCTCAAACAACGCATCATAACGATATTGTTGTATGTATCCGTAAGCGCTTACTAATTCGATCTCGTCTTTCAGATAAATGAGCTCGAGTTCCGAATTCAAGCTGGATTCCAGCAATCTGCCGAGCGACAAACAAATCTCCGTTATTTCCCGATTGTTCTGATCCATCGCAATCCATTTGATCGAGTTTAACGTATTCAGCAAGAAGTGAGGATTGATCTGGTTGAGGAGCATCTGCGAATGGATCGCTTCTTTCTGCCGTTCTTCGATCTTCAGTTGATTCACCAGTTCATTAATGTCGTGCACCATGCGATTAAACGCTTGATTCAAGCCAAGGATCTCGCCCTTGTAGGAGCCTTCGGGAAGATGAATTTTCAAATTGCGTTTGACCATTTCTTTCATCTTTTTTTGCAGTTGCTGCAGGGGGCGTGTAATAGAGGCAGAGATGAGCAAGGTGATAGCCGAGAAAATACCGATCATGATGTACAAGGTAATCAGCACTTGATCTCGCATTTCTTTCAAATCACCTAAGAACATGTCCATGGGAAACTGGTTAATGATATACCACTGCATCGAGGGAAGCGATCGGATATTGATCAGTGAATTCGTAGCTTTGTCGATATAATAATCGGGACCGTTGCCTTTGCTCTGGTTGGATACCAGATTATGAATGATCGCGGTTTGCAAGGTTAGTCCGTTCTTCGTCTGTGCAATCACGTCCCCTGTAGCGTCAGCAATGACATAACTTTGACCCGTGGAAATTTCCWTGGCGACCGATTTGAACCATTGCTCATAAAAAACACGAATCCGCAGCATACCGGTCGGTTCATTGTTCGAGTCCTTCGAGACCGAATATAGCGTGAACAACGGCGCGTTATCCCATAATTCTCTGCTGTCGGTTTCATCGAGCAGCAAGTGGTAGGAAGTACTGCCGTACAGCAGACTTGCTAATCCCTTTTCCGGAATAATGGCGGGATCGAGGGCTTCCTCGGACTTGAACGATGTATAATGATTGCCGTGATTATCCGTCAAGGTATACTGTACGTACTCGCTGTAGGCATACGTTTGCAGCATCTTGAATCGCTCTTCGATTCTTTCTTTACGATCTACTTCCTCGTACTGATCGGGATTTTGCAAGACCGCTATCACGCTTCTATCCTTCTCCAGCGTTAACATGGACATTAGAATTCGAGTCTTCATTTCCTCAAACGATTGGGCGATTTGTTCAAGCTGGTTATGGTTGAGTTGACTGATCCGGTATTCAATTAAGGTTTCGATCTTCTTGAACTGGTAAATTTGAATGACCGCAATCGGCATAAGAACGAATAGGAGGAAAGCGAAAAAAAAGCGATACTTCAGCTTGGCAGGCATGATGCGGTTAATGAAACGTTTCAGACCTTTCATTCCTTCACCTGATTTCATGTGGAGTAGGGGCGGCGTTATGTTATAAAAGCCACTCCCCCATCGGGAAGCGGCTCTTCATCTTCTATTATTATATCAGGTTGATGGGTCGTAAATAACTCCCATTTTAGTTATCTTTATAGAACATAATTATGATTATGTGTAGTTAATGACTCAACTTTCGCAGCTTGAAATTGGGATGTACGCTACCGATGTAATTGGGCAAACCAGCGATCCATTGCTGAAGTTGATGCTGAATCTTCGCACAGCAACTCGTTGGGTGTCATCAAGCCATGCTGTTGAGCCAATATCATGGCTCTCTTCTCCGTCCGAACAACTTGTAAGTCTGTGATGACGCTACAAGTGTAAAAGTCGTTGAACTTGGGCAGATATTGGACAATGCTCTCCAATGGTATTTTCTCCGCAGGTCTGTAAACCAGTTCCACTCTCGTTCGTTCCCCCACTTCTTCAATCCCCTTCTATTTCCGCTCAGCCTTCTTGTCATAATTACGGCAAAAGGCCTGTACTTTACTTTCGTCTTTCCTCCCGAAATATCGAGTTCCCTCGTAGACGTTCATGTTACGTCCCGTGTTTGATGCTATGAATACATTGCTCATCGGATACGGAAATCAAAAGCCAACTCGCATCGGTTGAAATAAACCTTCTGAGTATGACTGTACAGTGCAACGATCAACCGTTGAACTTAACCAAGTGTTTAGGATAGGTTTCAATTTATAGCGTGTACTTCCTTGATTTCTTCTGCCACCACGGTTGATACCGCAAATAAAGATAAGCGTCATCTGTTGCCAAATTCCAATGGTATACACACCCTTTATGACGAATGGCAGGTTTAATATCAAACCAATCTCGAAATGAAAGTGCGAGTTGATTGTAAAAGTTGACTGTCACTTCATGATACTCAACGGAAACTTTATCAATGGAAAGTTGTACGTTATTCATGCGTCTCCCCCACGGGCAAAACTTTTGACGGATTTGCCGCTTATATTCATAGAGATGAGGGAGTCGGTGGCTAGCCTTTATCACATGACCTTCCCGTTGTGAAATTCTGAGTTAAGTCCTGAACAATATAATGGTCGGAATTACCCTGCGAATAGTTGCGAAAAAATTTCCTTATCAGATGACCTTCTCACCCTACATATCGAATAAGGGTATTCTATAGTTGTGATAAATTTATAAAAAACGCAAGAAAACGAAGATAACAAAAAATAGGTCAATCATGGTGGTATCTGACCATAATCGACCTGTTCAATGTATCGCTATAGCGTTATTTAGGTTATATATCTAAAGCATTTATGTGCGTACAAAGGAAATGAAGAAATTCTTGTAGCGGTATTACATGGGTTAAGTGTGTTATTGGTTGAATAATGAGTTCATTCGGCACTGGGTAGCCTCCACCAAAAGGAAAAGCCATAGAGAGGATGGATTCCTCTTTATGGCTTGCAAACTATTTCTTTGCTTCGACAAAACTACTTTCTCTTTTTGATGTAATTGTATTCAAATAGAATGATTGACCTGTTTGTTTATCTAAATTTTCCGCCATGGTGGTTACATCGCACATAAGTGAAATGTACCGTGCCATCCAAAGTGAAATGTCAAACATACGGTCATTAAATACCTCTTGGAATGAATCAGTAGTAGTTGCTGCTAGTAGATATTGATAATTCGGCCACTTATCATTGTTCTGTAATTCCTTTAATTCAACCTCAAAGCCAAAAATCTCAGCGTAACCAACCATATCATATGGTTCATCTTCCATATTTTCATATCTTAAAGTAGGTATATTTAGTCCTTTTTCTATTTTTGAGCCTAAGTCCTGTAAAGTACCTATATATTGAATAAATACCTTTGAGTGAGCACCATATACCTTGTCCGCAATCCCCATTGTGACCTCCTAGTTACTTGATGGCTTAAATTTTATTGAAAACCCTTCTTTATTTGGCTTTAGCCCTTCAAATCCCGGTGTCTCGGAAAGTATTTTCCTGAATTCTGGATTAGCTTTCAGACTGTTGCCAAATTTCTCGTACAGAATATCACTTTCTATATAATAATCAATATCATACTTATTCAAATCAATAGGTTGACCATAAGTAGTTTTATTAGGATTCCCTACTGCACCAGTCTTAAACGACCCTGTATAACCTGATTTAAGATTTGGGTCTATTTCTCTGAATTGCGGCAAAAGATGTTTTTCAGCAAGGTCGTCTAGCTTTGTATGAAGTTCAGTAATTTTAGGGCTAACTTTACCCGTGCCCTTATTACCTAATATTACCTCACTACCAGAAGAGTCAATTCCGCCAGATCCGCCTTTTCCATCCGGAATCAATAATTCTGTACGTCTGGTAGGGGAGAAGTTAGCTAACAATGCTCCAAAAGCTCGTGCCTGATCCTCTTTGGGCAGATTGTAAAAATCGGCAACCGCATTTTTCGCATCCTCGTACGTTGCTTTAGGATCAATGATCTTATCCAAAATATTCTTACTGGTATCAACAATGCCATGAGCAACATCCTTACCCGCACCATAAGGGTCGTCAATAGCATAGGTTGCAAAATCTAGAGAATCGCCTAGTGAGTCTCCTATCTCTAGTATAAAACCGACTACTACTTCTTTGAGCACATTTTTGCGTTTGCTTTCTAGTTTTGTCAGGTCAATATTGTCTATATACTTATACTTCTCTTGAAATACTTCAGCTTCATCCAACGATGTCTGAGCTTGATCTTTGAGCTCATTGAACTCTTCTACAAGTTTATCTGATTGATTCATAACTTGATTGATTCTTTCTCCTAATACTCGAAGCTGCGCTAACTGATCTCTGACTTCATTTAGCTCTGCCTCAATTTCAGCTATTTTCTTATTATTAATCCTTATCTGCTCTTCTAGTGCAGCAAGTTCTCTATCTATCTCATCCATTTCCTTTTGACGATCTGCTGCTATTTTCATTCGATTGCTGTTAGCAATTTCAATCGAATAAGCTATATCTTCTTTCGTAATATCATCCATAGGTCCACCGAGAGAAGTATCAAAAAAGTTGCCATCGAAAGGATTGGAAGGTTCTTCATATGAACTTTCGGGACTAGGATCGGAAGTGTTATCTTGATTGTGATAATCCGTGCCATTATCTACGCCTTCTTCTTGGTCGTCTGACAAATAATCATCAATGTCATCACTATTACTGGCTTTGGGATTCAGAACACCCTCTAGCAAGCTTCTAAAGAGACCGACCAACCACGAAGAGTGTCCGCTTGGATCCACAAACATCAATGGATTATTGTGTGCATACGTATACCGATTCAAGCTAAGCGGATTCGCATCTTCACCCCAGTAGCTGTCCTCCGAGATAAACCGCCCCGTGTACGGGTTGTAGTACCGCGCACGCAGGTAGTACAAGCCGACCTCCGCGTCGAAGAACTCGCCCGCATAGCGAATAGAACTACTGTACTGTTCAATCGTCAGCGTAGAGTTGCCAAAGATGTCGTAGTCGTACTGGTTCTCAACTTCTCCGGCTTCACTGACGGTGTGGACGACATCGCCATGGCCGTTATACAGGAAGTAAGACAGCTTGTCTGATGCGTCGATTCTAGCGACGTAGTTGATGCCCCGGACATAATGCACGGATACATGGTCGGAAGCATCCGTCTCCAGGATCACATACTGGCGGTCGTACAAGTAGCGAGTGACCTGAATCGCGTAGTTGTCCTTGGAGCTGCGGACCGTTTTCTGCGTGCGAAGGCCGTCTCCGTCGTAGGTGTACTCTACCGTTACTCGCTCACCCACTTTGACCCGCTCCGTCTGGATCAATTGGTTGAAGCCGTCGAACGTGTTGCTGACTTTCTCGATGACGGCATTCGGGTCGTCTGCTACGGTTTCCCCGTGCGGGCTACCGCCGGTTACCGGTCTCATGTCCCGGTTGTGGGGGCGGATGTAGGCGACTTTCTGGCGAATCTCATTGCCATTGTCGTCATACAAGTAGGTGGTCGTCTTCTCCAGTACTTGCTTKCTATCCGCATCCAGCATCCGCTCCGCCAATTGAAGCAGTTCGCCCGCTTTCGAGTATAGGTACTCACTCTTCTTGATGTTGTATTGCACCTCAACCTGGCTGACCGGATCGGTATAGCCACTAGGTTGGGCGGACGTATATGTCTCATGCTGCGTCTGCCGGTTGCCGGCACCGTCGTAGGTGTAGATGGTCGTCTTGCCCGGCGCTTCGACTTTCAGGATTCGGCCTGCAGCGTCATAGGCATAGGTCGTCTTGCCGAAGCTGTCGGTCTTGCTCGTCTGATTGCCGGCATCGTCGTAGGTGTAGTAATAGGATGAGATCAGGCTGCCGTCCGGCTTCCGGTTGGTCAGCTCCAGCAGGCGGTTAGCCTTGTCATACACATACTGCTCGGTGACGCCGCCCGTATAGACGACCGCGCTGCGGTTGCCGTTCTCGTCATAGCTATAGCTTGTCGTCTTGCCTGCGGCGCTGGCGGTCTCCATCCGGCTGGACTTGTCGTATGTGTACGACGTAGTGAAGCCGGTTTTGTCCGTGACCGTGGCGATGTTGCCGATGGCGTCATACGTATAGGTCAGTTGAAGCTGTCCGTCCATCGCGACACTTACCAAGCGCTGGTTCCCATCGTACCCGTACGAGTGGGTGCCGTCCGCATCCGTCATGGACACTCGGTTACCTGCCTCATCGTATCTATAGGTCATGCTGTCCCCGGTTTCCGCTACGGATTTACCGCTCAATACATTCCGGCTGTCGTGCGTGTATCGGGTATGGTTCCCGATCCGATCGGTCATCTCAGCCGTATTCAGGGACAGATCGTACCGATAGTGTGTGGAACGGCCCGTGGCATCTAACGTCTCGACCAGCAATCCGAACGAGCCGTAGCGGAACTCAGTCGTCTTGCCCCGTCCATCGACCATGAACAATTTGTTGCCCGCCTTGTCGTAGCTGTAAGTTACGCTGACGTCCAGCGGGTTCGTGACTTGGACGAGACGGCCTGCTTCGTCAATCTTGAAGGTCGTGGTATGGCCCAGTGCGTCTGTTTCCGAGATTTTCTCGCCTACTGGATTGTAGCGATACGCGCGGGTAAACCGCTCCGGATCATTGCGGGCCGACAGCTCCGGATCGACCTCTCGTACGAGGCGATTGGCTAGATCATACTTGTACAACGTACCGTATCGAGCGTCATCCGTATCTGCGGCAAGATAACCCTTCGCCTCAATCTTCTTCGTCACATTCCCATTCTCATCGTACACATATCGGGCGACCACAGCCCCATATGGATCTGTGACGGTCACACGACGCTTCAATCCGTCGTAGCCGTAGGTCATGCTGTTCCCGTTGGCATTTGTCTCTGACACCTTGTTACCCGCAAGATCGTAAGCATACGTGAACGTTTGATTCTCGGCGTCCGTCATCGACGTCAACCGGTTCATGCCGTCATACGCATACTTCGTGACGTATCCCCGTTCGTCGCGATCTGAGATTTTGTTCCCGACCTCGTCGTATGCCTCTTCCCTATAGACATCGACGCCGTTCACCTTCTGAATCGTCTTCTCCAGCCGGTTCAGGGAATCGTAAGTATAACGGATCGTATACACATCCCGATTCGCCGAATCCGCAGCCGCATAAGCGTACGCTCTCGGATCGATCGCCGTTCCCCGGTTCCCTAACACATCGTATTCATAGCCGGTGACGAGTTGAACCCGATCCGGGTATTCGCTGTCCTGCAGTTCGGCAGCGTTTGCCATACTAGTGGTATTGTACAAGCTCGATGGCTCTACCAAACGAATCTGCTTCACCAGCTGATTCCGGTTGTCGTACTCGTACTTCTCGATGTCATAGCTGGATGCTTCTCGAAGCATCTCGACTTTAACGACATTTCCGTTGCGGTCGTAGTAGCTTTGCTTCCGTGCATCGCTGTTATCCGACACCGTCTGAACTAGATTGTTGGCATAATACGTCATCTGCGTCTCCCGCAAAAAAGACTTGTCCTTGGAGTGGGTCATCCGCTGGAGGGTCGGATTGCCTACCAGGTCGTATCCGTAGGTTTCGATCCGGTACACCGTATTGCCGCTCTCGTCCAGCTCCAAAGGGACGCGCTTCTCGGTCAATCTGCGGTTGCCGTCGTACTTGAGCAGCTTGACGCTGCCCCGCTTGTCTTTCGCCGACACGAGATTCCCGGCCAGGTCATACTTGGATTCGACGCTGAATCCATAGGGATCGACGGCAGCCTTAAGCTGCCCGAACGCGTTGTAGCTGTAGCTTGTCGTAGCACCCAGCTGGTTCGTCTCGGTAAGCTTGTGGCCCAGCTTGTCGTAGGTAAAGCTAACCCTTCCCCCATCAGCGTAGGACGCATCAGATAAGGTTCGGTCGGGATTGTACGTGAACTGGCTCGTATAGCCACGCTCATCCGTCTGGCTCGTCAGGTTGCCCAGCACATCGTACTCGAATCCCGCCTGATGTCCGAGCGCGTCCGTCTTGCGCACGACTCTCCCCAGGCCGTCGTACTCAAATACAGTTCCTGTAGATACGGCCATATCTCCCGTATAACGCAAGCCATCTACAACTTTGTCCGCCAACCCCTTCAAGTTGTAACGGATATATTCGATCCCCTCGCCATCCGGGGATACAGTAGATGTCCGGCGTTTCATGCTGTCGTAGGTGTAGGAGGCACCCGCCATTTGTCCCTTCGTCCCGAAGAGGTCCAACGACTCCACGTATTGATTCGGCGCGATCTCCTTCACGATATTCCCCACCGCATCCAACACATAGCGCGTTACGGCCAGGCTCCCGTCGGCCGCCGGCGTCTTCTTGCGAATCAAGCGGTTGATCGCGTCGTATTCATAGACGGTGACCGCTCCATTCGCATTCGTCTCACCCACTAGATTCCCGTTCGTATCGTAACGATACCTGGTAGACGCATGCATCGGATCAATCTTCTTTGTCACCTTGCCGTCGTAATCATATTCATAGGTCGCCATGTACCCATTCGGGTCCGTCTGGTCCATGACGGTACCATTCTTGTAATATCGGTATGTCGTCGTAGATAGAACCCGGTCAAAATACGTATTGTCGTACTGGGCGTTCGCCAAATGGTCGATGCTGAGGTCCGAAGTTTTAACCAGCAAAGACTTGGCCGTTAAGCGTCCGAGAGTGTCATATCCGAAGCGGGTCACATCATAATCGTCATCGGCCACCTTCTTCCGCTCCGTCGTTTTAAATCCGGCGCGGTCGTATTCCATCCGCGTTTCACGACCGTGAGGTCCTGCGACCCGAACTACTCGGCCCGCCTTGTCGTACGTCATCTCCACACGGTCTCCGGCCGAAACGGCTGAGCCTCCGAACAACGGATGACCTGCGGTCCGGAGCTGGAACGTCTCGCTGCCAATCGGACGGTTCGCTTCGTCGTACTCGGATTTGGACAATTTGTACTCCGCCGTACCACCGTCGGAACGAATCCATTCCGCCTTCTCGATCGGATTACCGGCAGCATTATACTTGATGTACGCGGTGTGGCCGTGTTGATCGGTTTTCTCGGTCAACTCACCCTTCGGTGAATAAGCGAAAGATTCCGAGCTGCCATCCGGGTATTCGATGCGGTACGGTTTATCAAACACAGTCAAATAAGACTTCGTCACACTGCCCGCACGGTCTGTCGAGAGCACCATTGCCTTGCCGGTCAGGTCGTAATCATAGCTTTCCTTCAAGCCGTCCGGATACATTTTCTCACGCGGCAATCCGGTTCCGTAATACGTATATCGGGTCGTTCGCTGCGCCGCATCTGTGACGCTCAGCACGTTGCCGACACCATCGTATGTAAACGTTTGGTTCGCTAGCTGTGTACCGTTCCCGGCATTGTCAGCCGCAGTTTGGGCCGTAGTGACCGTGATCTTCCGATTGTTGGCATCGTATGTCGTGAGAATACCGACAGATTGTTCCGGCTGAGCAGCATTGTACCCTTCGCCATCGACTTCCTTCGTCACATTGCCTCGCGCGTCATACTCCTTGTACCCGATCACTACCTTGGAATGGCCGTCGAATGCGATCGCCTTCACAGGTCGGTTCAGAGCGTCATACTCGGTCTCGAGTCCCGGCGCCGCATCAACAGACTGACTCATATAACGGGCATCGACCTGCTTGATCCGATTCCCATTCGCATCGTACGCATACCGAGTCGCATTCCCGAGCGGATCAATCGTATGAATCAGCCGTCCCAACCCGTCATACCCGTAGGTTACGGTAGTCGGATCGCCTTGAATCGTCAGCGTTTCCGTTATCTTATTGCCAACCTTGTCGTATTCGTAGCGGGTCGTTTTCGTCCTGCCATTGGCATAGGGCTCTTCTTTTGCCGCCACTTGGTTTTTATAGTTGTACGCATACGTAGTCGTATCGAAGCCATATCCATTCCACATCATCTCACGGACGACATTCCCAGCATAATCCCGGTCATATAGCTTCTGATAGGACCCATACTGGACCGTCCCGCCTGTCCCGTCCGTTTCCCTATAGGCGCCGCGCTCCTCCTTCACCTTGCCTCTGTAGTCATACCCATAGTCAAATACGCGAACCTCCGTCTCCGCTGCATCCGCATACTGAATCGTCTGGGTCTTGTTCCCGTTACGGTTATACGTATGGTGTGTATGCGCCGTTCGGGTCTCGTCCACCTGGCGGAATTCATCTACTAACCGGTTCAATGCATCATACACGTAGGAGGTCGCGGTGGCGACACGGTCCACGCCTGCATCCGATAGCCCCTGCCTCATCCGGCTGATGTTGCCCGCTGCATCGTATTCATACGACGTATAAGTGTAGGAGCTCGCACCTTCCCCGTATATTTTGACTTGCGAGATTCGTCCAAGGGCATCCACCTGTGTATCGGTTACTCTGCCTCCCGGCTCTTTCTTATGTACGACTTGATCCAGGGCATTGTAGACGAACGAAGTCTCATAGCCCAGCGCATCCTTCTTCCGTACAAGTCGGTTGTGAGCGTCGTACGTGTAGGTAGTGGTTTCTTGATTAGCGTCCGTTTCCGTCAGCTTGTTGCCCACATAGTCATAGGTATACGACGTCGTAATGAACTGCACGCGATCCGGCGTCGCCTCCACCTTCTGAAGCCTCTTCCGAATATCGTAATAGAACTTCTTGACATACCCCTCCTCATCGGTCGTCGTCATGATCAATGGGTACTCCGCCACCTGGCCGATGGAGTAATCAATCTGCATGTCTCCCTTGCTGACCGCATCCAGCTCATACGAGGATTTGCGAATCAAGCGGTATAAGCTGTCATACTCGAATCGAACGCTGTGCCCGTTGGCGTCGATTTCCTTCGTTATGTTGCCTTTCGCATCGTACTCGATCGACTTCAGGACATTCCACTGCCCTTGATCGAATACGCTGGACTGAACCAGGTTCCCCAGGATGTCGTATTCTTGCCGGATTGGGGTTCCCTCCGGATCGGTATATTGGATCTGCAAGTTCGAATAAGGGCGCTCCAGGTAGCTATATTCCTTCCAGCTCAAATCCGGCATCGTCGTCTTCACGACCCTGCCCAGGACATCGTATTCATGGACGGTTCGATTGCCGTTCGCGTCAATCTCTGCCGACCTGCGACCTGTGTTGAGATCATACGTGAATTTCTTGGCAATCTCCTGCCCGCCTAGCAGTTGGAACTCCTTGGCTAGGTAGGCTCCCTTCAGGTCTGTACCGCCCGCATCGACTCCGTAATCGTATTGGGTCACGAACGACTGTCCGCCGGAATGCGCTTCCTTCCGAATCAAATTGCCGTAGCCGTCGTACTGGAAATCCGTCACGACCCAGTTGGCGGCGGCGTCCGAATTGACCTTCGTCTCCTTGACCACGTTGCCGTTCCCGTCGATGTCATGCTGAACTTGGCTCGTGGTGAGCGGATCCTTCTTCCATGTCTTCAGATTGAGCACATGGAACTTGTCATACGCGTACGTATACACGACGGTATGCTCGTTATCGGTCGGATAGCCCGTCTCGTCTCGTGAGGCTTCCGGGCCTGTGTAGTTGGTCAGATTGCCATACTCGTCATAGCGGTAGTTCTCGATCGTTCGCATCGGATCTCCGACGACTTGTCCGTCCACGATTTGGTAGAGCAAGCTTTCCTGCTTCTTCACCAACTTCATTTCGTCCCGATCAGTCGTGATGACTTCCCTATGGTCGGCGCCTTGCTTCTCCGTGAGCAATAGTTGGTGCACACCATCATACGTATACTTGGTCGTATTGCCACGAAGGTCCGTGACCTCGGAGTAATACCGGTACGTATCGTGCAAATAACTGTTGTCGAACTCCTTATACTCGGCCGACCCGTACCCATCGGCTTCGTTCGTATACTTGTGGTGGAGCTTGTCCTTCTCAGCGGTCATCAGCTTCTCCATGAATGAGCCTTGAGCAGGATCGAACCCCAGCTTCACCAATTCTTTCTTTTCGAAAATTTTCCGATATTGCATACTGCCTTTGTTCAATTGCTTCGTGAAGGTCTCGTACACATACCGCTTGATCCGGTTAGTCTTGCTGTAATCAATCTGCACGAGATTCTCATATCGGTTGTAAGTTGAATATTGAGCACCGTTCATATAAGTAAATCCGAGATCCGGCTGCTCGTACCAATAATGGTACTTCGCCTTGCCGTCCACATCGAATACACGCTGCAGCCTAGTCCGGATGACGTGCTTCGACGCGCTAACCAGCACGGCCGACTTGTCGTATACGAGTTGCTTGTCACCAGGCAGATGGACGATCACTTGAAACTTGCCCTGCAAGTCGCCGGAATCGATCGGATTCGGATTTTGCGTGGCGTTGAACGTATCGTCCGGACCGTAGATGGACTCTGTTGCGGGACCCGCCGTGAACGTCTCGTCTTCCTTGTATTCAATCGTGGTCACCCGGCCGATCGTATCCGTGATACGGGAGAGGAGATTGCGGTTCGATGTGGTGCCGTCTATCGTGTAGGTCATGCTAGTGTACTCGAACTTAATCGTATTGCCGTATCGATCGACGATGCCCACGATACGCCCGTCTTCCGTGAAGTAGGTCTTCTTCCCGTCCTTGCCTACCATCATGTATTGGGACGTACCGTCGGGCTGCCCATTGCTGTATTCGTTCGTTTCCTTGACTTCGACATCCTTGATCGTCTGGCCTTCCGGGACATATGTCGACGTCGGCACCCCATTCACAACCTGCGCCTTCAGGCGATACACGTCGCCGCTCTCCGTATGCAGGAATTTATGGCTCGTACCGTCCGAATTCCGGATGACTTCCATACTCGGAAACGAGAACCGCATGCCGATCCCGAGATTGTACCGTTCTTCATAAAAAGACGAAGTAGTCGCATCGGATTGAACATAATCGACCCATGCCCCGTTCACGTACTTGACCTGCATGTCCTGAACGTTCGATGAACCGCTCTTGTAGATCCGTTTGATTTCCAAATCCAATCCATTGCGGCCCGGCAGCACGTAATCGGTCTGCGTCAAGCTTAATTCTCCGCTCTGCGGGCTAATCTGCTCCTCGGTCGTGTTGTTGCGCAGATAAACGGGGGATAACATCGTATTATATTGCTCTTTCGGTCCGATCAAATGGTTCAATTGATCTTCCAGCGTCTCGGCGAATGCGGCCTGACCCGGAATCCATAGCAGCAGAAAGGCAAAAGCAAGCAAACGGCCAACAAATCTCATAGGGGAACCCTCCAGGAATGACTTATGCTAGGAATCATAGCGAGTTATACGCCGGATCCGTACTTGATCGTATAGCTCTCGGCATAGACGGCTTCTTCGGCAAGGCCGCTCCCCAGCTTCGCCACCACGTCCTCCGGCTTCAGTCCCAGCTTGTCGGCCAACACGAAAGCTTCCACCACTTGCTGCTCTGTCATCCTGAACTTCTTGGTGAACTTGTCCAATTGCTCGGCCGTCACCCGAACGCGAGGCAGTATGGATGCGCTGAACACAATGCCGAGCTCGGCGTTCTGCTCCTGCCAGCTTTTCGACTCATTCTTGGCTGCCAGCAGTTGCGGCACCGGCTTCCCGGATTCGAACGAAATCCGGTCGGCAATCATAATGTCGTCCGCGGTCAAGCCGGGTGTCTTCATCCAACTCTCCAATAATTCCGGCTCGAACGCTCTCGGAGCGAAGCGAGGATGACTGCGGGTATAGCTGCGGAAGATCGTCTCCCACATCGTTCCAGATTGTCTTTGCTTGACGAATTGTTCGACCGATTGGAACATCCCGGATTGATGGTAAACGAATTCATAGGCGGTCAGAATGTCAGGCAGCGGACGACCGTCTTGGATCAACCGCTCGATTTTGACTTGGAATGCCTGGTGAACATTCAGTCTGCTTAACAGGTTTTTATAGTTGTTCAAGTTCTTGTCATAGTGCTCGGGATCGGAAGATTGGATATTAGTTAGAACTTCTTCCGAGATTACGATCGAGTTTGATATCGGAGCCGTTCCGGTTATGCTGGAATTGGCGGGAGACGATGGGGCAGGGCTCGGGCTAGGAGATGCGGCGGCGATGACGACGGGATCCTCCTTGCTGTCCGTATCGGGAGCGTTCAACTTCTCTACTTGCGTATATAAGGCAAATGCGACCTGCGCGGATAAACTGAGCGCGATCATTACCGCAAACAGCTGCACTATGAACTTTTTTCTCATGTCCGGCTTCCTTCCCTTTTCACTTATTCGGATTCAACGTGCGGAGCTCGTTTCGAAGCTCTTCGGTCGGATTCTTCGGCTTCACATCTTTCACTGCAGGCATCGGTGCACTTGGCACATCCGGCAGTCCGTTCTTCGATCCTCCATCAAGCGGAGACTGGACACCGGCTGAGGGGAGTTCATCCCGGTCTGCAGCACGGTTGTTACGCCCGATCTGCTCCAGGATGGCTTGCTCGATACTGGCCACGGTTACGAGTCGTTCTCGCAAGAGACCTAGCCGCTTGTCCTCTTTAGTCTGCTTGTACGCGTCTCTATCTTTCAGGTAATCTTCCAGATTCAGGCCGGATTGCAAAGCGAATAAGTATTCGTCCAGCGCCGCTTCCAGGCTGCCGAACTCTTGCTTAAGCCGTAGAATGAGACGGATGGCTAATGGAGCGTCAAATTTGCCCGCGACCTCACGGAAAGCTGAACCGTTATCGGCATCGGGTGTGCCTTTCTCAGGCATCACTTCGACCTTCGGCACCACAGCAACGGCTTTCGCCGCGTCTACTAGTTCTGACAATTGGAACTGTACCCGCTCTACGGCCATTTTGGCTTCCAAAATGGCTTCTTTCGTTAAGCCTTGCTTGATCAGCTCTTGCACCAATTCGTCCCCGATTCCCGTCTCGGCGAGCGTCTGCAATCGATTATCCTTATCGCGAAGCGAGCCACCATCCGCTTTCTTCAGCTTGTCCAGCACTTCGTTCCAAGTAAGGCCGGTTTGCTTCAGCGTTATAATGTTCTCGATCGGAACCCCAGTCATATTGGAAATGTCGGCTGCGGTTTGCCGGATTTCACCAGGAATCTCCTGGCTCTGTACCGGCTTGGTATTCGCCGACACGATTATGACTAGCGGTGCAATCAAGGCTATCATCATGATAATGGCGATCATTCTGGTAGATTTATTCGATCTCATCGTTCATTCAACCCCGTATCTGGATTTAGTTGGCCGTTACATCGATGGAAGCTAGTCCGTCGATCCTGGATCGGAATGTAACCGTTGCAACCTCTCCCGACCAGGAAGTGCCTGGAACTACGTTTTGATTCATTTTGTAACGGATCATGCCCGGCGTGTACGTAACCTCCAGGTTGGACCCCGGAATGGTGCCGGAGCTAAGGACATCCAGCTTTGGCGTGAAATTATACAAGTCTACCACTTCGATTTCAGAGGGATTATAGGTGATGACGAAAGAAAATTCGCTGAAATCCTGAACATTGAACCCATACAGCGACAGATCAAAGTTCTGGTTCTTGACGCCGTTCACTTGGTAAGTCGGACTTGTAGTGCTCTTCGTAATGGCCGGGCTCCACGCGGTGACGCCGGTTATATTCTTGGCTCTGACCCGATACGTATGGCCGGTACCTGTGGTTAAACCGCCATGCACGTAGGCGGAATTCGTGCCAGTGTCGTACGTTACACCATCCACCTCGATCTCGTACCCAGTTGCGTCATTGGTCCGCTCCCAGCGTAGTTCAATGGAGTTGTTCATGGCGAACGCCTCGATATGGGTCGGCGCATCCGGAAGATCCGGCAGCGTGGACAAAGCCAGGATCGCCACCCACTCTCCGTTGTTGTCCTCATTGTGGATGCGGATTTTGTACGTATGGAATTCATTCGCCCGCAGTCCGGTATGGTTGTAGATCGTGTTGTGCCCGTTATCGAGGAGGACGCCATCAACTTCTATGTCATACCTGGCGTTAGGCGCCACCGTATCCCAGGAGAACGTAATCGTTCGATTGGTGACGATCGCAGCCATGTTGGTCAGCGACAGCGTAGTCCCATTCTCAGCGACAGGCAAGGTTCCCATCGTAACTGGATTGCTCCACTCGCTGTAGCCGGTAATGTTCTTCGCCCGAATCCGATACGTGTGCCTCTGATTGGGACTGAGCCCTACTTGAACGAACTGCTTGTCCGTCAAGGTAATTACCGTGCCTCCATCAATCTCTACCTCATAGCTATCCGTATGTGGAACTTCATACCACATGAGCGTGATCGACGTTTCGTCCGAAGTGGTCATGATATTAGCTGGCGTCACCGGCTTGTCCGGATGGGTGGTGACGTCGAGCGGCGTACTCCAAACACCTTTACCTCCTGCGTTCTTGGCTCGCACCCGGTATGTATGACCGCTGAGCGGCTCGAGGCTTTCGTGCTGATAGCTGGTGCTTGAGCCATTATCCAAAATCAGACCGTCAGCTTCGACCTCGTAATCTACGGCGCGGGCAGGCGCTGTCCAATGAATCACGACGCTCCGATTCGTAACATCCGCAGTAAGACTCGTCGGTACTTCTGGCGGGTAGGGCAAGGTTGCAAGCGTGATAGGTGCACTCCAGTCACTTATTCCACCAATGTTTTTGGCTCGCACCCGGTATGAATGAGTCGTTTCGGGAGTTAGTTCGGTATGGGTGTAGGAGGTTGTGAGGCCTACATCTCTTACCGTCCCGTCTAGTTCCAGTTCATAGGCGGTTGCCCTCGCCGCGCTGTCCCAGACAACCGTAATAGTAGTCTGCAGGGGTGTCGCCTGCACATTACTTGGCGTTGGAGGTGGATCAGGCAGCGTATTCTTCTGGATAAGCGGACTCCAGTTTCCTGCTCCTCCGGCATTCATGGCCCTGACTCGGTAAGTGTGCGGTGTCTCTGGAATGAGCCCACTGTGCGTATACGTCGTTGAAGTGCTGTTGTTAATGATCTGGCCGTCCACCTCGATCTCGTAGGAGGACACGCCGCTGATCCCTTGCCATGCGATCGTGATAGACCGTTGGGAAGGCGTAACAGTAACGTTCACCGGAGGCACAGCTAGCGTGGTACCGGCGACGGTCGGGCTATAGGCGGTTTCGATGTCGTTGCCGTTCATAGCTTTTGCCTGGAACGAATAGGCTGTGTTGGCGGTAAGGCCGGTTATGGTTATTTTCTTGGATGATAAAGTGATCCAGGTAGGCGCAGTCGTTAGTGCACCCGTCGCCGTCACATAGTTCGCTCCGGATTGAATCATGAATCTCGTGCTGGCAGGGTTCGCGTCACTGATAGTAAGATCCAGCGCGGACTCTGCGGCGCCGACGACGCTAAGCGAGGGAGCCTGTGCTTTAGAAAAGAGCCGCTGCTCGTTTGAAGCGACTAGCCCTACATTGTCTCTCGCCTCGAATTTGACGCTGTACTCCGTGTTCGGGGTGAGACCAGGCTGAGTATAGGACGCCTGGCTGGTCCACTCGGTCATAACGCCCCCGACCGTATAACGGTATGGAGCCGACGGCAGTCCGGCGAGCGCATCGCTGGCCGAGCCGGTGATGGTGATCGTCGTGCCGGTTGAAGTGAACTGCACTCCGCTTAAGTCTGGGGGTGTTTTGTCGACGTAGATGTCGATAGATTGTTCGGTTGTGAATTGCCCGTCATTGACGGTGAAGCGGAATGTATGTGAGCCTTCCGCCAATGCCCCTATATTCAAAGCATTAAAACTCACATTCTGGGCGGATGCTGTATTCGTAATGGTTCTACTTTCTCGAGGTGCACTTTCATTATCAATATAATAAGAGACAATAAGGGAATCGCCATCCGCATCCGCTACGCTTACTGCCGGGATAAAGCTGGATTCGTTGCTGTAATATACCGAAGCGTCGTTTAATAGAGTCATAATAGGCGCAGAACTAACCTTAACAAACCACTTTGAGGCAGGGGTTTTAAATCCAAATGGTTCGTCTCCTGCTCCGTTGTCAGGATAGGTTCCTGCAGCCCCCGTTATGTATCCTTCAAACACCCCTGAATTATCAAATCCCCAAGTATTTATTGTTGTCCATCCCCATTGATCTTCAGTAATCCAACAGTCGTTTCCATTATTCGGATTACATACCGTTTGCCCTCCAGAATTTACATATTCCTGTCTGCTGTCAATAATATGATAAATTACCCCATAAACCTTCCACCTAGCACTACCAGAAGGAATGCCCGGCGCGGTATATCCTGGAGCATAATCAAGATAAAGCATACTCCAAGAGGACCAAGCTCCTGCATTGCTCTTCACTCTAACCCGATACCATTGTTTCCCTGTAGTAGATGTTGACACAATATGAGACGTTGCCCCTGAATCTACTATCCCGCTGTCATAATCTATGGATGCAAACAATGCGTTACTTGATCTCTGGACTTGGTAAGCTACTTGTGGGTCCGGATTATTAAAGGCCCATGTTATCGTTGGCGTATTCGGAATCCATCCGCTGACGATATCTGTCATAGTTGGTGGTATAACCGTACATGTGGTACATGGTGTTGGATCAACTCTAGTAAACCAAAGTGCGTCCCCGTCATCACGTGTACCATCCATAGGATAGCCGCCAAAATCCCAAACACTATATAAATAGGCCCCTTTTATGGGAGGATCATGATACGTATTTCCTTCTTCGTCTGTCCCACTACCTGCATTATTTCTAAAAACATCCCACTTGTATCCTTGATAGGCTGGTTCTTCTAAATTATTTGCTCTCCAACCGCCACTACTGCCTAATGGAATTATAGAGCTTCTACCCTGTTTTGGTGGAAACCCATTAGTTGCGTCGAATGTGTTATACAACCCATTACTTATTCTTCCAGTAACATTGCCGCTGCTATTAGCATCCTGACCACTCCAAAAGAAGAAGTACCCCGTTGCATCTAATCCTATTGCTCCGGACCCATAAAACATACTTGAATTATTATCAGAAATGGATTGTCCACTGTTCGGCATCTTAAATTTTATTGCTCCATTTGAGTAAGCCACATAGTATCTAATTCCGTCTGTAGCTATAGAGACGGCATTTACGGTCGAAGGCCAACTGTTCGTAACGTCATACTCTGAAACACCGTCTACCCGCCGCATGTCGACGCCACTCATTAAGTTATATAGGCTCCAACTGGTTACTTTGCTTTTGATAGTTCCGTTTTTATAAAGAACGTACCCCCTAAAGCTACCATTCAAAAATCCAGTTCTGCCATCATACCAATAAGCGGTGACGGCAATGGCTCCCTCTAAGGATGGAAAAAGATAAGACCTATCAACCCCGCTCGAATCCAAAACCATTGCTGACCTGAGAGCCGCCTCAGCCTTTCCGCCATCAAGAACTTTATCCACTTCAGGTACAACGGGTATCAGATTCCAGAAGATTGCAAATAAGAACATGATGCCGAGTACTCTATTTCTCCTTTTCATCCCCACTTTTAGTAACTCCTCTCAACGTACTGCACTATAATGTCACTCAATCGTATAACTAATCTTCGAATACTCATTCGTCTTCGCCTGGAACCGGATGGTGTTCGTCACCGTCTTCTCCGCGTTCCGGACCACATACTCGATCGTCCCCGGACGGAAAGCCATCACAATAAGATTCGTCCCGGCGATCGGTCCCGTTGCCAGCTCCGATGCCGGAGTAATCGCGCTCAGGTCGAGCGCTTCTATGTCGGCCGGATTGTAGACTACCTTGATGCGGCGCTCAGACATGCCAGCTTTCTGCGGAACCACCACGACAAAGTTAAAGATCGTGTCCTTGCCGACGTTAACCGTCAGTTCGGGGGTCGTCCTGACCTGCAGCGGTGACGTCCACCCGCTCTTCCCGCCGTCGCCTACCGCTCTTACGCGATAGATGTGCATCGTATTGGGATCCAGTCCTTCATGTAAGTACTGACTGTTAGCTAGACTGCTGAGGACAATCCCATCCACCTCGACATCATACAATCGAGCGCCTAGGACAGGACTCCATGTCAAACGAATCGAGTTCGTATCCGGTACCGCTTCGAAATTGATCGGAATGCCGGGAGGAGTCGCCAACACGACAAGAGTACTCCATTGGCTCCCTTCACTCCACTCACCGTAAGCATCGCCATTCTTGGCGCGGATTCGATAGGTATGAGTAGTATTGGGGTACAGCCCCGCATGTGTAAATGTCGACGATGTCCCGCTATCCAGAACAATGCCGTCGGCTTCCACATCGTAAGCGGCGGCCCCATTCACTTCGGACCAAGTAAGGCTGATCTGCGTACTGGACGCTTTGACATCGATGATCGCCGGGGTCCCCAGCGCCGTCACGCGGGATAATGTTTCGCTCCAATCGCCAGACAACGAACCGCTTTTGGCCCGTACCCGATAGAGATGACGCGTGTTCGGAGCCAGGCCCGCATGCTCATACGAAGTACTAGCTCCATTGTCGATCAGCACACCGTCGACCAAGACATCGTAGCCATCCGCCCCATGAACTGCATCCCAAGACAGCAGGATGGATGTAGGCGACATGACGGCAGTCAAGTTAAGAGGTTGTCCCAACCCGGTCGTTCTTGTGTACAGCTCTGTCCAATCGCCTGGCCCTCCGGCATTCACGGCACGGATTCTGTAGCTGTGCTGCGTGAAAGGCGTAAGCCCGCTGTGGAGATAGACCGTATTCAATCCATTAGGCAGAACTTGGCCGTCCACTTCAATCTCATAGCTAAGCGTTCCTACGACCGCGTCCCACGTTACAAGGATTTCCGTGCTGCTCGGCACGGTTAATTGCACATTCGACGGCACCGTCAGTAAGGTCCTGACCTGAATCAAGCTGCTCCAGTGTCCGGCTGTCGAAACGTTCCTCGCCCGGACTCTGTAGCTGTGTTCGGAACCGGCTATCAGCCCGGAATGGGTATACGAAGTAATGAGACCGTTACCGACCACGGCACCGTCGATTTCCAAGTCATAGCTCGAAGCCCCTGCCGATGGCGCCCACGATACCGTGATCGATGAACTGGAAGCAACCCCAGCCAATTGCGCAGGTGTAGTTGGTAGTGAGACGATCCTAACCGCGCGGCTCCACTCGCTGTTGCCGTCTGCATTGCTCGCTCTCACCCTGTACGTATGGGATGAACTAGGCTGAACAGCCGCGTGTGTATAACGGGCCGTAGCAAGATTCGAAACCACGATACCGTTAATTTCAAGGTCGTAACCAATGGAACCGGATACTGGATCCCACTCTACAGAAATGGAAGTGTCATAAGCCGTGCCACGGAGATTGGCCGGAACGCCCGGCAGCGCCGTCTTGACGATCAGCTCGCTCCACTTGCCCGATCCGCTCGAGTTTTTGGCCCTTACACGGTATGTGTGCTGCGTATTCGGATTGATCCCAGCATCCACATAGCGAGTCGAGGCTCCATTGTCGATAATCGTATCGTAGGCCTGAATCTCATAACCTGTCGCGCCAGTTACCGGGTCCCACTCTAGTGTTACTGAGTTAGATGTGGATGCAACCTGGATCGATTGCGGGATGGCAGGAAGCGTCCAATACCGGAGTACGGGCGACCACTCGCCGATCATATCGTCGAAATGCCCCTTCAACTGATACGTATGTTCGGTACCCGGAGCTAGATCCGTATGCTCGTAGACCGTGGTAGCGGGCAGTGTAAATGCTGTACCGTCCACTACGATGTCATAGCCATTGGCATTGGTAATGGGCCAGTTGAGCGTAATGCCGGTCTCTGTCGCTGTCGGCTGAATAACGGTCGAGATCGGATAAAGCTGGCTATGAGGAACCCGTTCCCGGAGCTGAGCTGCGCTGGTCCAATATAGATTCGCTTTCTTCCCTCCCGTGTTGCTGGAGTATTCCAGCCGAATGTCATAGCGCTTGCCCGCTTCTAGAACGATCGACCTGCTGGCGGTATTCGCATATTGCGCCCATGCATCTATCAGGAGCTCGTTGTTCACCCACAGCCTGACCCCGCCGGCAGCATCTAGGTCGAACACGTAGGCCTCGGAATAGCGAGGTTCGATCTGACCCGTCCATCGCACGGAGAACTGATTGCTCGCGATGCCTACCGGAGTCAGAATCGTGCTGGGCTGCAGCTGTACCATACTGTCGAGCCGGATCGAGGAAGGACCCGACAAATTCGTTCCGTTAAAATATTCGGCTTTCAGCCCATGCAGCGTATATTTGAGCAAGGTTTCGCCTTGTCCTCCGAATCCTGTAGCGATGAACGGCTTTTGATTGGCCGTCATGTTGCCGCCTACGGCAAATACTCCGCCTGTTCGAATCGTAAGATTGTTATTCACACTGACATCGCCACGGATGAAAAAGTCTCCGCGCGTCACGGTTAGATTCGCTGTTTGATTATTCGAAATGAGCTCGCCTAGAGCCAATTCCTCCTGGGCGTTCATCACCGCACTCGTATTGATGTGCATCGTATCCTCGATGAGAATTCGCTTTGCCTGCACAGAGGGCGATCCGTTGTTGAACTTCAAGGAGCCGGCATACAACTGATTGGCCAGGTGAAGACTGGAATTGTCTTTCAAATGTAGGGCCCCCGTAACCCACAAATGTCCGTACCCATCCTGTCCGCCGGGGGCATATGCATTCAAGATCAAATCCGCATTCGCGTTCACATTACCATCTACGATGAGAATCCCATAAACATCGATCGTAGCGTTCCGATTCACATTCAACCCGCTCACCATCACGACAACCGGTTGAGTGGGACTGCCGAATACAACGCTGGCGTCCACGTTCAGGTGGCCGGTCTTCACTATGACCGGAGAACGATGGCTGCCTATTATTTTTTGGCGGATCTCGGACGCATCGCAATGCGAACAATCTTCGGCTGCAAGTTCGTACTCGGTGAGAGATTGCTTCACGCTTTGAATTTGCTCGTTCATGTACCGATCGATCTCCGGTTGAAGTCCGTCCAGATGCATGAAGGCCGGAGCGTTGTGTTCGTTGATCATATTGCCGGAAATCAGTACTTTGTTCCCTGCTATCGTTCGGGGCTCCGGTGGAGGTGCAATCTGAGGCGTTGTTGAATCAACCGGAGCATAAGTCATTCTTGTTACAGGCACAGGTGTAGGAATAGGAGCTGGTGCAGACGTCAGTTGGATAATCTCAATATAATTAAGAGCCGTCCCGACTTGCTCCGCCGCTCCGCCTTCACCTAACGTCAACTTTCCATCTGTCACTTGGACGGTCTTGGTCTGTACGGCATGCTGTCCCGCAGGCAGTAAGGCAGCGTTCCATACGTTCATCCCTTCTATGAACAGCGTATTGGTGCTGGCATACACCGCATCCCCTACACTTACCGTTACGTTATAAGACCCACTCGGCAGGTCCATCTCCCATATGCCGCCGGTATGCATACGAACAAACGAATCGACCTCTGGTGCTTGATAAGTGCTACGACTGACGGTTGCGTCAGTATGGTCGAGATTCCATCCATAGCGGAGCCCATCGTGGTCACGGTGCAGTTCACCCGAATCGGCTATGTATCCGGCCGGAATACTAGAGGCTGCAGGCTGAAACTTTACTTTGACGGATACCGTTGCGGATTGCGCTAAGGCCTTAGGCACCACGATCATGAAGCTGGAAAAAACGGCTTGAATCAGCATAAGAACACACACGAATACTCCAATTCTCTTGATTGCAAGTGACATTCCTAGTTCCCCCTATTTCACTTTATATGGTTTTATTTTTAAAAAAATGAAAATATTAACTTATGTAAACGCAAAAAAACCAAGGTTCACGGGCAACCCGGCCGCCGTATCTGCAATCAACGATCTGTGAGGTCGTTGACCTATGATTTAGGCCCGTGGCTTTGCGTCCCCGCCTTTCGACGGGTTTGCCTTTTCAGTTAACTTGGTTCTATCATCCTACATCTGTGGTTCTTCTATCACTATATTAGTCTATCATTGGTAATAAAATCCTGCAAGACTAGTAAAATGTGAATTTCGACACATTTCGATAAGAGTCTAAAGTCCCTCTACTGTCAGCGCTCACGCATTTTGTCGGTGAAAGAATCACCGTCAACGGGGCTTTTCGCTCGCCTCATCCAATCTCCAGGATAAGTTAATCGGGGTCTACCTTGCCGTATACAATGAATTTGATCCGTTCTTCACTCAGCCCGAACAGCTCCGACAATCGTGATATTTCAAGGCCGCTTCTATATTGCAAGACGATCTCCAGATTCCGCTGCTCCAGCTCTTCTCGCAAACCACTCTCCGTCCCCCACGATTTACGCTCTACACTCGGTACATACACGTGAACGCCTTGGACGTACTTCTGAATTTCCTTAACGAGACTTTCTGAGTGAGCCGTTCTCAACATATGCCTCATACCAGCAGCACTTTGCCTGGCCGTCCCTTCTGTTCCGCCGCAACAATAGCCTGCCTGAAATGATGCAACTCAAAGCGCTCCCGAACTGCCGGCAGACGAAGCTGATTGCCCCGAATCAAGCGGAAGAGCGTCTGGAACGTCTCCTGCCACCTCGCCACCGTAACGCCCTGCATCCAATGCCGGAGATGAAACAGCCGAATGATAACCCCCGTGTCACGCACATGTTCGGATAAGTTAACCGGTTCACCGGACAACAGACCGATGCTGAGCACCGTTCCTCCCGAGCGGGTGCACCCAAGCAGCTCCAGGCTGCTCGCCCCGCCTACGCTGTCAATTGCCGCCGCTGCTCCTCTTCCAGCGGTGACATCCATCACACGCTCCCGAACGGAAGCGTCTGACGAGTTGATGACATGTTGCGAGCCTAGCTCAAGAAGCTCAGCGGTATGCGAATCATCCCGTGTCACTGAGATTAGACGGAAGCCGAATACAATAGACAACTGTGCCAGTATGCGACCGATGGCCGAGCCGCCGGCGTTCACAATCACCCAGTCGCCCGGCTGCAGGTGCAGAATATCCGTGCAGAGTAGCAGCGCAGTAACAGGGTTAATGAACAGCTGGCTGGCCGTCTCATCATCCAGCCAATCGGGAACCGGAACGGCCCAGTCGGCAGGCGTGATGCATTGTTGCTGCCATGTTCCCTCGCCGCGCAGAGGAAGGACCCGTTGGCCAAGCAAGGAAGGGGACACATGCGCACCAACGTCTTCCACGATGCCCACCCCCTCATAGCCCGGAATGCAAGGCAACCCAATCCGATGGGCATAAGACCCGCGAATCGGAATCAAGTCGGACGGATTGATCGGCCGTGCCTTCATTCGCACCAGCAGCTCCCCTACACCTAGAGGCGGGATATCCCGGCTTACGCAGCTTACTACCTCGAGCGGATCGCCGAAGCGGCTGAAGATCAAGCTAATGGATCTCATACTCTTTCCTCTCCCCTTCTCTCATCGGTTACCAACTTAGTAGTGGCAGATGCCTTGGCCGCCGCCCAGAAGATCGAAGCCACACAGACCGGTACCCAGCCTACAAGAACATATTTCAACGCAGTGGATATATCTGTCCAGTCTGCTAAGAACCCTATAACCGAGAACGTGATCATCATACCGGTAGAAATGAGCATGCTGAACACCGACAACATCGTAGCCCTGATGGAGGAGGGCAGCAGCTCGTTCAAATACGCTTCCAGCAAAGGCTCAAGGTAGCTGATCACAATGGCCATCAGGAAGTACGAGGTAATTACGTTCCCGGCACCCGAAGAGCCCGCGAACAAGATGAGGAATACGATAAACCCGACACCTGCGAACCAGATCGACCCCCGCTTGCCAAGCCAGCGTTCCCCCAGGAATGCAACAGCAGCAATACCTGCAGAGACCCAGGTTTCGAACCCATTCAGCAATCCGATCACTTTATTATTCAGACCAGCATGCTGGAACACCACTTGACTATAAAACGCAATCGACCATGACATCGAATACAAGATCGCCCCATACAGGCATAGCGCAAGAAAGGCTGTGTTCATTCGTCCGAACTCATATCCTTTCCTCAACTGCTTGAAGAACGAATACTTCTCTTCAGCAGTCGCGCCTTCCGAGGAGTCAGACACGCTCGGCTCTGTCAGTAGCCACACCACGCCGAGGGTTAAGAGACTCAAGAGTGCTTTTCCCGCATACACCCATGCCCAGTCGATATCGGATACGGCTCCGCCCACCATGCCGCTGATCCCTAAGGTAACGAGCACAACAGCCGACAAATGTGAGTTGTAGCGCTTGTACGTCCCTTCCTTGCCGAGCAGTTGCAGCGTCTCATAGATCATCGCGCTGGCAGCCCCCGATTGGAAGGTGCCTACCAACCCTCCGAGCATGAACCCCACAACGAGGATCGACCAATGGCCTCCCCACAGCAGCAAGAGCGATGAGACAATCCCACCCACCTCCGCGAGCAATAAGCTAACCCGTTTCCCATAGCGATCCGCCACATAACCTGTAGGCACCTCGAACAGGAATATCGTCAGATGGTACGCCGATTCGATCAAGGCTATCTCCGACAACGAGAACCCTTTCGACAGCAGGAACAGCATCCATATAGCGCGATCTAATATAAACGAGCTTAGAAATTTATATACATAAAATAATGGCAAATTGGCTGCCAGCTTGCTCCGGTTCACAGTCCTCATCCTTTTCATTCCATAATAAAAAGCCATGGAGCAGCACTCCATAGCTTCTAGGATGAGAGGTTCCGGGCTGTCGCCCTACATACTCCGTCCGACAGGCTTAAGGATGTGCTGATCCGAGTATCCGTCCATAGGCAGACCCGTCCCGTTCAGCACAGTTGTAAATTTAATCGTGCGTACGATTTCCACCAAATACTCGAGCTCTTTGCACATCCCTCTCACCTGCCTTCCTTGTATAATCAATTGGATATCATTGTAGCATACTTTTACGAATTGTTCGACTTGTTGTTCGTATTCTTCTCTTTCTTCGATTCTGCGACTTCCGAATCCTGACTGTTGCCAGGCTGTGTCTTCTTGCCGTTGTTATTCGCATTGTCTCGAGACATGACGCACACCCTCCTCCCATTCTTCGTTGCTCCCATTATGTCCTGCTGGCAATTCCAATATTCGATTCGTGAGGAGGAATAAGGAAACGGAATAGGGAGACGCTAAGACAAAAAAATGTAAGGTGATGGCATGCATATTCGAGTTACAGCACTGCTAACTGCAGTTGCTTTCCTATTCGCAATAGGGAGCCCGGTGTCAAGTGCACCGATTAAGAAAGACCGGTATTATTATGAGAAAAAAGGCGAGATCGTATGGGAAGTGAAGACGGACCAGCCCCTGATCGCATTAACGTTCGATGACGGCCCCGATCCGGATCAAACGCCGGGAATATTGGAGTTGCTAAGTCGGTACAATGCCAAATCTACATTTTTCGTTGTGGGGAAGCGGGTGTTGAAATATCCGGAGATTGCGAAACGTACCGTCGCGGAAGGGCATGAGCTGGCCAATCATACGTACAATCATGTATATTTCAAACCTTCGACTCCAGTCGGAGAGATCCAGCGCCAACTGACATTAACGGAAGAAGCCATCGAGAAGGTGACGAATCACAGAAGCGTGTTATTCCGTCCCCCAGGTGGCATGTATAACGATACGCTTGTAAAAGTGGCCAATGACGCCGGGCTTAAGCCAATCTTGTGGTCCTGGCACCAGGACACCCTTGACTGGAAGCTGCCAGGCGTGACCAGAATAACGAATAAAGTGCTGCGCAATGCGAGGAACGGAGACATCGTCCTGTTCCATGATCATGTACACCCGTCGTCGCAAACGAAGCAAGCGCTCGAGGTCATCCTACCTGAACTGCAACGCAGGGGATACCGCTTCGTCACGGTATCCGAGCTTCTGAAGTATGCAGGCACGCAACCGGTCAAGAAGTAAGGGACTATAATCGCTTCAACCCTTTGATCCAATCGGCCATATCTTGAATGAGATCAGCCGGAACGTTCGCCGAGCGGCTATATTCGATTCCCGTAGATGGACCTTCATATTCGGTCAAGAGGTGGTTCAGCTTGGCATACGACTTGTACGTTACATCAGTGCGGTTACTAAGCGTCTTCTTCCATCCTTCGAGTTGGCTCATCGGCACTTGCCAGTCATTCTCCCCCTGGAGCAGCAGCATCGGGGTGGACTGATTTTTCGCTGCTGCTGCGGCGGAATAATCCCGTTGCTCGTACCACCAGTAGGCTCCGCCCAATGGGAATTGCTTAGGTAGGTTGTCCTTGGAATACTGCGGATCTTTCACGATCTTCACGATCCCGTCCCACATAGCTGCCGATTGCAGTACGTTGTCGGTCGGCAGGCCAGCCTTCTTCATCTGCTCGACCAGCACTTGCTGCTGCTCCTGAAGCACGTCCACGAAGGTACCGCTAGGAGCGGCTAAGCCGATGACTCCAGCAATACGATGACTGCTGTCCTTGGCCACGATCTTGGGCAGTACGAAGCCGCCTTGGCTGTGACCCGCAACGAAGATTCGTTTCGGATCGATTGCTTGGGTACCAGCCAGTACATCGATAGCCCGACTAACATCGTCGACCGACTCCTGGTCGATTGTAAAGTTGGGAATAGCTTGTACTTTGAACGGATGTTCTTTCGTAATCTTCTCATACCGCAGCACAGCGATGCCCTTGCTTGCGAGCCCAACTGCAATGTCTCGGAACGGCTTGGCGCCGCCTAGAGTAGAATCACGATCATGCGGGCCCGATCCCTGCACCAGAACTACGGCCGGGAATGGTCCCGTTCCCTCTGGCAGGGTTAGGGTCCCTGGCAGCGCGAATGTGCCGCTCCCTAGGACGACTTCGCGCTCTGTATAGGTACTCTTATTGTCGTAGGAAGGATTTTGGTATGGCCCCGTCTCCCCCGCCACTGGTGCGAGAGACCAGTCGTCGACGCGTCCATCGGGTGCGAAGCGGATCGTGATTTCGATCGGCATCTTTTCCGTCAGACTGGCTATCGTCACACTATTATGCACGGCGTTCGATTGCACGCGGATCGGATCCTGCTGCAAATATTTGCCGAACATCGGTTTATTGCCTTCCCAGATTGCCTGCAGCAACGGTTGCGGCAACACGGCTTGCAACGGAGCGCTCAACCGGTTCCAGGCTTCGCTGTATTTGCCATTCTCCAGCTCGTACAAGAACACCGTTGCCATAGAACCATAGTCCTGTTGACTCACGATAACTTGACTGTTCTGTTCATTCCAGCTGATGCCATTGCCGAACGCTTGTCGAATGACTTCCAGGGGTATGTATGTAGATTCGCCAACAAGTTGGACGGCAGACGATAGTTGGATGCTCGCCCCATTAACGACAGCCTGGGATTCGCCGAGGCGGATTCGAACTTCTGTCTTCCCTCTCTTGAAGCCTACGGTGCGCGTGTCATTGTCCCACGTAACCTCTGCACCGAGCGATTCCGCTAACAACCGTGCCGGAACTAGCTGTTGCCCTTGCACAGCGGAGTCCGCTGCCGCTTGTAACTGGGGTGCCGTCGCGGGTACAGCCGACGCCCCTTGCACCGCTGCCGGAACGGCCAACGAAGCCGCCAATATCGCCGTGACCGCCATTCTAGCATTCAACAAACTTAACTTTTTTTTCATGATACCTCTCCCTCTCTTACTCTATATTTTGTATCCTCTTCCTTTAATACGGTTGAGAAGGGCAATTCGTTCATTTCCTGAGAAAATAATCATTTGGAGATGAGCGTAGCAAAAGAACAGCAACAGAGTTGTCCTTCGGCTGTTCTTTTATGGATTAAACATATTTATTTATGTATTTGCCTCTCGATCACTTCAACCCACGCTGGAATAGGCTCTGCTTTAAACTTTATCGCATTATGATAAACCTCGAGTACGATCTCTCCGTCAGAGTCACTATTGTCGATCACGATTAAGTGATCAAGTAGATGTAAATGAGAAAGCAAGTTGTTTATGGATGTCTCATGCCGTCTTATTATATCTTCCGAGGCAATATGATGCCCCCCATTCTTAACGCGAACAGCAACTCTTTCGATATTTAGGCGATAATCACCAAGTCCAACATAGAACATTGTGATTTCAAAACCATTCGACTTGGCTTCATGTATTTGTCGAATCACATTACCACCGGCCAGTGTTGTTTCGATAGAAAAATTCCGTTTATTACTAATACAATCTCTTGCGAGCTTAATAGCATCTTTTCCTGCAGAGACTCGATGACGTTCTGGGTGAACAGAATCAATTCCGCGCGCTAAGGCATCAGGATCTATGTTTACGCTGATTCCAAGCCGATCCACAATAAGATTTCGAATCGTACTTTTTCCACTACCATTGTTTCCAGCAAAAACAAACATAATCGGTAAAGGTTCACTCATAAGAGGGACCCTTGAACTCGATTGGGACAATTTCACCATTATTGTACTCTTTCACAATCTGGCCCTTGTCAGTTTTATATACAATGTAAGTACCGTTCGCTTTAGCATCCAACTTAGCTCGATCCCCTGTGAGCTTAATTAACTTTCTTAAATCTTGGATTTGTTTCAAGACATACACCCTCCAATCCGAGCTCAATAATATTCCTAATTATAGCACACTACAGCTCTTCAAGTTCACCACTACCGCACTTCATGCTCTTCACAGCATCCAGTTCATTTAGAACAGAGACACTTCAACTGGAAATGGCACCCCTGCTTTTGTTCCTCCCTCAACATAAGGTAAAATACCTTGAAATTCAGGACTCCCAGTTCAATCCCGGGGCTTTCTTCAATTGAACCGGTATGCCAAGTTCTCTTCCTGCGGCGAACAACAGTTCCTTGCAGAAATAATAGCCGCGATGGTAGACGACTTGCCCATTCTGAACCTCATACTCTCGAATATCGTGCAGCTCGAGCGTTCCATCGCTGTTCTTCTCTTGTGCGACAATAACGTGCCGCCCCCAGAGCTCGCGATACTCGACGAACGATCTTGCCGGCTTGTGACCGAATGATCCGCCCAGCATATCGTCCTTCGAATATTCTTGGAAGCCGGGTGATGCGTTATTGTGGATGCTTGCACTCATCACCTCAACGAGAAACGCTGTATTCCCTTCGTTCATAGCGGTCACGAGCTGTTGAATCAAATCGTGGCTGCCGTGTGTCGCGTGGCTGGGGACAGGTTCCGGTTCCTTCTCCGCTCGTCGGGGCAGCGCCCTTAAGTTGTTCCTGGCCCGGTGTAGTGCAGAGTACACGCCGCCTTCCGTCATCTTGAGCATGCTAGCGCTCTCCAGAGCCTTGAACTCGAACACATCCATGAGCAATAGGACAGCGGCTTGCCGTGGAGGCAACTGTGTGACGAGCACTTCAACCGCTTCCGTCACAACCGATCGATCCGGATCAACAGTGTGTCCATGGCTGTCTTCGTACGAATCCAGCTTCACTTTGTTCCGCCGCAGCTGGTCGATCCAAGTATTCGTCGCGATTCGGAACAAATACGACTTGGGATGCAAGGCATGCCACATTTGGGTCAACGTAGCGAAAGCCTTCAGCAATGTATCCTGAAACAAATCATCACCGTCCCACGACGATCCCGTGATCGTTCTGCAATAATTCCATAGCGCTGTCCGATGCGGCTGAATCATCTCTTCAAAGCGTTTGTGCAGCTCTCTAGCCTCTGTAACAATCGGATCTACTCGATTCGTCATGCTGGTATCCCTCCGGAATATGATTTCAGTGTTATAGACGAAAAAACAGGCGGGAATCATACGCCCACCTGTTCATTATTTTTACACGCTTCGTTCGAACTCCTACGAGAGATAACGTTCCTGAATAACCCGGACATGGTGCATCTCATGGCCCACAATAATGTAAGCCAGCGCCCTTGCCGATAACACGCTATTGTTCGCCGAACCTGTTCTATGCCAAGCTTCATCGGAAATGCTTCGGAGCATGGACAATGTTGCCCGACGAACGTTGCTATAATCTTCGAGTAAATCTGATACGTTCATGGAATCGAATGAGGCATTCTTGATATATTCGTCCTGATCGAATCCAGCCAGAGGCGTCTTGTCCCCCCTCGCGATTCGCAGCAGACGGTAGCTCATGATGCGTTCCCCATCTACCACGTGACCGATCACTTCCTTCAGACTCCACTTCCCTGGTTCGTACCGATATTGGCCCTGCAGCTCTGTAACGGATGAGAGCAAGGCAAGTGTGGATTCATATGATTGCGCAAAAATTTCGCCGATGTCCCCCTCCGGTACAAGTCGGATATAAGTCTCGTAGTAGGGACCATACTCTTCTGTTGAAGGTCGATTGCTCATACATCCATCACCCTTTCTTTTGAGCCTAGTATACCACTTTTATAATCGGCTGGATTGCAACATTTTTCATTATGGCGCGTCTATTGCATATAGGTTCAGGAAGATATTGGGATCACTTGTCGACCCTGGGTCGGCTCGGGAGGCGGCCGCATTGTTCATTCAGCGCAAAGTTATTGCTACAGGAATTGCAGTTATTGTCGTTTCGTTCAGCCTCGTGCTGGTTACGAATCGGGTGAACCAACCGCGGTTAACAACAGAGGCTAATGCACAAGCGCAGTCGTCTCCAGGTCCATCCGCAATCATTTCCGATAATACATTCATTCGAGGAACTACGAATAGTCGAGATAAATTGCAGGTTATGATGACAGCCGGCAAAAAAGTATACGACCCTGAACCGGGGCCATTCATGGGAGATAGGTGGGAAGGCAACTTCGCTCTTGTATGGACGGATGAGGACGGGAAGAAGCTCGGACAATTGAGTCTGAACGAGGCGTTCGGACAATCTAGCCTGATCTTCACCCGATCATTCCCTCTGCTATTCGATGATTACAACAAGGACGGGTACCCGGATGTTGCAATCGGTCAATGGGGTTCCAGCAATGGTTATGTCTACAGACTGTTTACCATCGGGCCTGACGGAATAGCCCAACTGCCTGTAGAAAACAGCTCGACCTTGTTCAACTCGAGTTCGGAATACTCGGTCCGCTTCACCACACTCGAACAACCTGGCTTCCAAACCTCGTATTATGACAATTCAACCGGAACAACGGTTCGGAGCTACTTCCTGTGGGAAGACAATCAATTCCACGCTTATCCGAGCCCGGATGCTTTGCTTACTGCGTATCAGAATCAACAATTAGCAGAGCTCAGCCGAGAGCATCTGAGCAAGGCATTTCCGGAACTGATGGTTAAGAAGTCCCTTGTCATCGGCGATACGCAGGAGCAGGTAAAGAGCCTGCTCGGAGAGCCTGATGCAGTCCGGGCTGTCGGGTTCGAAGATCATCCGGCTGTCTATGCCGGGTGGCGATACGAGAATACTTGGCATCAATTGGACATCACCTGGTCGGAGCAGGGGAACGTCCTCGAGTACAATCTTACCTACAAAGCATCTTCGGGCGTGGGAGGTCAGACGGTGAATTTCCATGCCCTCCCGTATGGGTTGGAGAAAACTACCGTCACGAACGTACCGCTCATCCCTTCCCGTCAGTCTGTTGCGGAATGGAAATTCTCAAGCGGACTCAGGTACAACTTCCTCGTAGGCCGAGCGGTTGGAACTCTGCTCGTGCTAGGGCACGATGGGCTGTACAGCGGACACCACAATGACTCGATCCTGTATGGAGTCGACGCGGAATCGGGTCGTAAGCTATGGGAAGTTCCCGCTAAATTCGAAGGTCTATCCTTCGCGCTCTCGTCCGATCGCAAGCATACCGCAGTACTTACCTTCCTCGATGCCCAGACGAAGGAATACGAGACGAAGCTGCAATGGATTGATGTTCTGACCGGTCAGCAGGTATGGGAACAGAAGTGGAAGGAGCAGTCAGGGAAGTTCTCTCGCTTATCGAGCGCAAAAGGCGTAGTGGTATTGGAAGAGCGGCAAGATTCGAGTAGCGGATCAGCAGCAGCTTCGCTGCGAGTGCTGCAGGAGAGCTCAGGCAGTCTGCTGTGGGAGAAGAAGCTCTCGGCAGACGAGAAACTGTTGTACGATAATTCCAGCAACCCGTTCTTGATCGTAATCGGCAGCCAATCCATTCGGGCGTATGATCCTCTCTCGGGTCGAATCGTCTGGTCCCGTCAAGCTGTTGTCAAAGATACGACGATCAATAATCAGCTTAAAAGGTACTTGGAGCTTTCCAATTCCGATAACCGAAGCCTAGGCTCCGAGCCGACTTCCAGGTTGTGGTTGCTGTTGGAAGGCGGGTATACATGCCTCGACATAACGAGTGGGGCCGTGATCGCAGTACTGCCTTACGAGCCGGGGAACTTTTACAAAGCCGTGAACGACGACTATATGTTCATCTACAAATCCGATTCACCCGACTATTGGAGGGGAACCACGTTCACAACATCGCTCTATAACCTGAAGCGGCAAACGACCGTATGGCAGACGAATGGCAGAGGCCGATACAGTGCTGTGGCTGGTAATACGCTGTATTATTTGCTGGACGATCGCCCTGTGGCAGTAGAGCTCGCGAGCGGCAAGCAGCTATGGCAATCCCCCTACACGGTGAAGGATCTAGAACGGGACCAGTTCAAGGTCGGGGACAAACAACCGATCGTCGTGAACGATGAACTATGGGTGCCGGGCAGAGAGCAAGTATTCGTGTTCGACCGGCATACCGGAGAGCTGAAAAATAAACTGGGGAACATTGTATTGGGAAGCGCAGCCACTAAAATATTCGACACCGATTACGGTATGCTCAACAAGCTGGATGACGGCCTCTACGTCGGTTCAGCGAACGGCACGTTCCAGAAACTCAAGAGTGAACAATAGATCCATCCACGTGAGGAGTCGCGAATAATGAATAGGTTTAGTGTAAAAGGGGTTGTTACTGTGGCAGCCGGGTGTCTGCTGCTGATCGCGGCCACTGCAGCTGTAGCGTCAGATGCGGTTAGGGTGCTTGTGAACGGGAACAATCAAGAACAAGCGGTGCACATCAACGCACAGGAAGTGCCTGAAGTAACACGGGATCTGGTGATCTCTTGGATCAAGGCTCAAGGACGTGATCAAGTCGACTCCTATTTCTGGGAAGGATTATCGATTCGAACCGCGAATCTGGATCAGGATGACGATCTTGAGGTTGTGGCCGTCATAGATGGGGCCGTTCACCTCGGCACATGGTTCCTATTCGACCGACAGCCTGACGGCCAATATAAGCTGATCGCGGAAACAGATTGGAAGGCGGACCGACTCGTATTGGAGGATCCAATCGAAATCGCGGATAACAAGCTGTTCGAAGTCGTGCAGAGTGATGGGGGCACAGGTGTGCATGTCGAGACCGCCCATCTGTATTACTTGGAGCAAGAGAAGCTAGTAGAAGCTTGGCAGGGTGTATTGGAGGAGAAGACGGCGACGATGGGCGTGTACCGTTCGATCATGGGCGGCTATCGGGTGGACGAAAGTGACTTCCTATTGTATGCTTGGCAAACCGTCACGCTGTTGGAAGAAGACATGGTCACTGTCAAAGGGAAACGTCAAACGGAGATGTCGATCTACGCGTTCGATGGTACTCGATTTACGGCAGTACCGATGAAATAGAAATACCCACTTGTGTTTCGTCCCTGGATGATGTATACTTACATTTCCGGTTCAAATTGGTGATCAACACGCCAATTACACCTTTGCCGCGGGGTGGAGCAGCCCGGTAGCTCGTCGGGCTCATAACCCGAAGGCCGCAGGTTCAAATCCTGCCCCCGCAACCAATTTACCTTCTAGCACATGACAGAACCTCGACGAAATCGTCGAGGTTTTTTTGGTGTTGCGAATGCAATTGGGACTGAAGGTTCCTTCTATGGCTGCAGCTCATCGATCGTCTCATCGACTAATCCGGTCCGCACATTGTACATCTCCAGCACCGGTAACACGAATATTTTGCCATCGCCCATCTCGCCTGTCTGCGCCGTCTTGATAATCGTCTGGATCGTCTCTTGCACCTTGTAGTCGGACACGACGATCTCCATCTTCACCTTATAGTGCAAGTTGACCGTATAGGCTTTGCCGCGATACACACCTGTAGCATTTTTCTGCTGTCCACGTCCTTGTACTTGGGTAACGGTAAAGCCGGTCACCTGAATGTCACGCAACGCCTCAATCACTTCGCGCAGCTTCTCGGGCCGGATAATCGCTTCAATCTTTTTCACACTCGCGCCCCCCTTCTTCCTGTCTCTCCTGCTCATCCTAACTTTCATGTTACTGAAATTACCAAGTCTCTGCAAGGTGGGAGCCTTCCAAATAAGAAAAACCGTCGGRAGCAAGCTCCCAACGGTTATCTCGGTCCAACTATTACTTGCAATACTGCTCGAAAGCTGTTGCCAAATCACGAGCAATCTCATCGGCTGAACGATTCTCGATCTGGTGGCGCTCGATCATATGCACCAATTCCCCATTCTTCATCAGTGCAATCGAAGGGGACGAAGGCGGGTACGGTGCGAAATATTCGCGAGCCTTGGCCGTCGCTTCCTTATCTTGACCCGCAAAAACAGTGTACAAGCGGTCTGGCAATACTTCGTTCTGCAACGCCTTGGCAACGCCTGGACGGCATTGGCCTGCAGCACATCCACAGACAGAGTTCACAACGACGAGCGCGGTTCCCTCACTATCGGCGAACTGTTCCACTACCTCTTCCGGCGTCTTCAGCTCCGTAATCCCCAGACGGGTCAAATCCTCACGCATCGGGGTAATCATATCCCGCATATAAGACTCAAATGACATCGACATTGTCGCTTCACTCCCTCTATTATCTTGAAATTTTCAGATATGAAAATGTATGTTTCTATTCGTATTATACATCTCCATGAAGAAGAAGCAAAGCGTTGTCTACGCTTACCAGCTAACGATTCGGATCGGAATGGCCTTCATCGCCTTCACCTTCTGTTTGTTCCACGCCCTCCTGGTAAGCAACGTCCTTGTCAGGATGCATGAAGGTCGCACCCGTAGCAGACGGTACAATCCCCTGTTCAAAATATTCCCGGTTCGCCTCCGACAAGAAGCCAATGTCCTTGAACGGATGCACCCACTCGTCTCCCGCCATAATAGCAGGATCAGTCGCTGTGGACCAATTGTGCAAGGGCGAGTTGTCCGATTCGTACATATGATCCCCGATGCATACACCATGCTCATTCACGAACGCTTCGCGCGGACCTCTACCTTCCTCAAACTGCGGCAAAAAGTTAATTTCGAACGGGTCCAGGTTATGTGCTTCCTGCTTATCTGATGGCTGCTTATCCATAGTCATACGCATCCCTCCTTCCTTATGTATGAGTCCTTGCCGTATGCAGAGATAAGCGGATCGTTAAGTGGCAGGCCGGTTCGGACCGTTTAGTTTTTTATCATTAGTAGATCGATCTTCTTCACCTTTGTTCGTTGTTGCCTCGTTCTGGCTCTTCTGCTTCTGTTGTTCCAGCGAGTCGCCGTTCTGCTCCGTTGGTTTCATAGCTATCAGCTCCTTTCTCCCCGGTATTATGTGTATTTACAGGAAAAATAACCCCGATCGCAGCCAAACCCAGCCATAGCAGCTGTTGAGCGGTCAAGTAAAGCAGGACCGGTTCACCTGGATTATCGCAAAAAGATACGAGCATGCCACCGATGCCAAGCAGGATTGCCGCCTCCTGAAATATTCGGCCGCTCGCTGCTTCGCCGACCTCTGCCTTCCTCCATAGCCTGAATCCGACTAGCCCGGACACGATAAACATGTAGATGTTCAGTGGATGGAACTGTTCATACCCATATCCGTCTGAGATTCCCCACGGCAAATCGGTTATGCTTCCGTAACGCCAACGCAACAGGGAGTACGCCGCTAACGCAGCAGTAGCTCCATAGGCAAGCAGATCGAGCAGCAGGCGTATGGGTAGTCTCATCTTCCGAGTGCGGTACATAATGAACGCCGTTGCTGCCAGTAAGCCGATACCCACTTCTCGCGCGGCACCGCTCATTAGCAACAACGACATCGGCCGCTGCCAGATCAAGGACGGCGCGAATAGCGCGTGGCCGAACTTCCAGAACAGCAGAACGATGAGCGCGGCATTCAGCATCAGTTCCAGGGCAGGCGCAGCCGCCTCCCCGAACACACGCAGGCGCAGACGAATCGCGCCCCATCCGCACACAAGTGAAGCGATCAGGACAAGCAAAGATTTATTGAGAACGAATGGACCTAGCTGCAATATATCATTCAAGATAGCGGCTCTCCTTTATCAATCTGTTCGGATTCGAATAGCGAAGCAGGCAGGTTACTCCTCAACAAAAAACGACAAGGCAACCGCACTTGTCACGGCTCACGATTGTCGTTTACGATTCCTTACTCTTCACCTGGTTGGTGCGCCACTTGTTATACTCCAGAAACTCCACAAATTGATCCTTCGTCACACCGGACTCCATCGCCTCGCGAACGAGCATGGTCCACTCCGGGTCGAGCTCTTGCTCGTCTATCCGGGGCTGAGGCTGAAAAAAAGTCTGAATCGGGACGTCCAACACCACCGATATTTTCTCGAGAAAGTGAATGGACGGATTCGACTGAATATCCCGCTCGATGCTGCTCAAATAGGACTTGGCCACACCGGCCCGTTCAGCAAGCTCGTTCAAAGACCAACCTTTCTCCGCGCGCAGTTGTTTGACGCGTTGCCCTATCATACCTATATCCCCCTAGATGACCACTGTTATGTATATATAAGGTCTACAAGCATTTTATCAAACATGTGATAATTTTCAATAAAAACACAAAAAGAATTCCTTTCTCCCGCCGACGGAAAAAGGATTCTCAGGGACTTACACTATCTGAACAAAGGGAATGGGCTACGCAAAACAGTCTTTATGATCTTGGGATTCGGAATTTCCGGTTTCTTGAATGAAGTGCCGGACCTCTTCCAAGGGAATCCCCATGCTTTGAGCCGTAGCGATCAAATCGATCCATTCGACATCCAGCTCCGGCTTCGACACCGGTTTTCTTGCATTCATTGCAGGGGCACCTCCGATATCTTTTTCTCAGCGACAAAGGGGCTTGTCTGCTTCATCTCATGAAAAATTAATAGCGGCTGTTATAAGATTCGAGAAAACGAACAGAAATACGGGGGTCATCCAAAACTTGGAATTATTAAGGCCTGACCCACGTCTCCATCCATCCGTTCCGGTCTTGCGAAGCATCATACCCCGTACGAGGGTCGGGCTCCGGACGAATGAAGGCGCTCCACCAGAAAATACCTGAGCCATGCACCCCATTCGGATTGAGGTTCGCATTCGAGGCCCGATCGAGCACCAGCTGCATCCGGGCAAGCTCCAGCCCTTGTGCGGCATTCGCCACATTCTCGATCACGGGGTCGTGATATACCGTCTCATCGTCTGCTACTTTCCGCTCGTAGGCAGGCATCGTCGGGTTCAGTCTCGTCTCTGGATGATCGCTGTTCGCGATAGCGTGCGCATACCGCACGATGGTCGTCTTCCAGAACTGCCGGTACGTATCCGCCGATACTACCTTCGACCCCCAACCCATCTGATCGTACATCATCGGGTTCAGCATATTGAAGATGCCAGCCATCTCGCTAATGTACGCGTCTGACCATACAGCAGGGTCGGCTGGAGTAGCGATCGAATAGATCGCATTGTCGGGTAGATGGGCCCGGACATGCGCCGCGGTAGCAACGAGTACCCGGTCATTCGGCAGGAATCCTTCAATATCGAGCTGAATACCGTCTGCTCGGTACACATTTCCAGCCTCGTTCTGAAGACCCTGGTTCACCAGCTTGTCGGCCACTGCACTCAGATTCGCGTTATAGCGGTCGTTCCCGAAGTTCGGATTGGCTACGCGCTTGCCAAACTTCCATGCATAACGGCTGCCATCATTCACGACTACGATTACTTTCATATCCGACGCGGTTTCACGGGAGATCTGGATCCACCGCGCAAGATGCTGGTACCCTTCCTCCGGCAGCGTCCCGTTGAGCGAATCTTCGCTAGAACGCAATACTCCGAGATCGGCCAGCTGATATTCGATCCCGTATCGCTGCAGTTCTCGCACCCGATCCCGCATCTCGTCATCGGTCAGAGGCTCCGTCCCGTCGAACCAGTAGGAGTTCAAGTAAGCCGTGTTGTGGGTTTGCGATTGCGATTCGAACATCCCTACTTCCCCTCCTGTCGCGGTCGTGCTATAGGAAGCTAAGAGAATTAAGAGGCCGGCAATGAATGTTGCTGTATTACGTTTCATTTTCGTTCCTTCCTTCGAGTTGAACCCATGTTGGATTTAATTTCCTAAGAAACTATAATCCAACGACTGGATCTGCACAAGGTTCCAGAGAACGAATTGGAAGAACTTATTTGTCGGCAATAACAAGCTCATGCTCCCCATTTTCAGGATGAAACCCATCTTTGTACCGAATCGACCACGTGTCTGATGCTTCATCGTATTGGGCTTTTTTGACTACAAATGCAATTGGCTTAGGGTCATCTATATTTTGTATAGCTTGACGGATCGCCTGCTCTTCTGACAGGGTAGCATGCTCAGGTTTCTCGTTTGGTGCAAACGATATTTTATCGCTCATCGCTTGACCCGGATAAGAAGTCATTACAATCCCTTGGAACGAAACTTGCACCTTCTGCCCCACCTTAACCTCTTTTGGCACATTCGAAACCCATACCGCGTCATAAAATTCTTTTTTCTCGCCTGTCGTCTTAGGCTCTGGACTTACAATAAGGATGCGTTCGTTATCTACCTTAGTAATATAACCTTCGATACTGAAGGTCCCGAGTTCAGCAGCATTCCGATAAGGAACGACAAGGGGCTGGCGAATTGAGATCATGCCATAATCAGGATTATACTCAACGGTCCCACCCATATTTTCTACGATAAATCGAACAGGAACGTAGGCATGACCGTTATAATTCAACGTAGCATATTCGTCGCTCAACACTTTAGGTTGACTGTTGAACCAATACTCCACGGGAAAAAGTGACGTCTGAATGACACCAGAAGCATACCCTACCGAACATGTTGCAATTATGATCCCACAAATTAACCCTAACATAAACTTTTTCAAATTCAACACACCCCATCGCTAATATATATGGATTATACCCCAAATTATGGATGAAGTTGCGCAGTAATACCCCAGTGAATGGCGCAGGACGTTGCCCATGACCTTAGCGTCACAAAGCAAATAACATCAACCTGACCTTAAGATCACCGACGTATATGTTCTGTTAGGTGCGGGGGGAGGGCATGGGGTAGGTTCCGATTAAGGGTCTTTTTTCACTTGGAACGGCCGTCTCCGCTTCTCATTAATAACAACCCGGCCAGTGGCCGGGTCCTTGGTCGTTGCGTTCAGTTTGCGACCCATAGCGTTGTTTCATCACCTTATTTTGTTCGAATAAGCAAAAATCACGAAATAACACTGTTTGATCATCTTATTTCTTTTGTTCCATCCGATTTCAGCACTTTTCAGCCCGATAGAGTGATGTCACCTTAATTGTGCTGGGATTCTCCAGTCCCGAAAAATAGAGTGAGAATCACCTTATGAATCTTGCTCTAGTAGTAAAATAAGAAACCTCCTGTTCCACCCCCCAAATATTACGATCTTTGACCTAAAAAAGAGATACCCATAAATACTTTAGTACGGTGAAGAACATAAGCTTTCTTATATATTAAAAAAGTGCTGCAGGACGTATCCCACAGCACTTGCTACTACTTCTCCATCTTCGCTAGCAACTCGTTAATGACTTGTTCGAACTGCTGAGGTCCCACCGCACGATTGTAGATGCCCAGAAACGCTCGTGTCGCATCTGCATTCGCCGCGATTAACCGATTCATCGCGATTTGTTCCGGCGTGAAAGGTACATTCTTCGTGTATTGGCATGCCAGTTGGAAATGGAACATCATTTTCGATTCCATTATGCTCTGGTACTCTTCCGCCATCTCATCCCATGCTTCTCCCCAATTGGAGTATCGGGTCAGCACATCGGTCAAAATCCGCGCCGCGTATAACGCGTCCTGCATCCCTTGTCCAACCGCCGGGTCCTTAAACGAAATCGCATCGCCTACGAGCGCCCAACCCGGTCCCATCCCCTGATACCAATCGTTATCGTAGCCGAGCAATCCTCTGATCGGCCCTACCAGAGAAGTACCACGCATCCTCGATTGCAGAGGCGTATTCGGAAAATCGCTCTCGATCACATCACGCATGGCCTGCTCCGGGGAATGCCTGAACGACTCCCTCCATTCCTCACTATCCAAGGGGAACATGATACCCACCACGTACAGGTTGTCGCTCGTCGGGAAGACAATTGAGATCTTATCTTGGATTTTATACAACTCCGCATGTAGGTCTCCGTCCTGGACATAGTTGGCGTAATAGCCTACATAGGAAGCATAATCGGTAGGCACCGCCATTCGGTATGCGCTATTGACCAAGGTCCGCACTTTGGAGTTACGGCCGTCCGCACCGACCACGAGATTGGCGTGGAACTGATGCAGTTCCCCGTCGCGGCTAATCCCCAAAATCCCCTTGACCGTATTGCCCTCCCGGATCACGTCCGTCACGCGAAACCCTTCCATCGAGGTAACACGGGCTTGGGAGGACGCATGCTTGAACAGCGCTTCATCCAGATGCGTGCGCCGGATGCACAGACATTCCGACTCTCCGTCGACTTCCGGGAACTCGCCGTCCATGACGGCATCCTCGAATTGAATGACGGCCCGTTTGTAAGTCGGTGTGCCGGTTTCCAACAGTTGGGGCAACACCCCCATCTTCCTGAGCATGGCTAAGGAATTGCCATAGAAATTATGGGTCGACAACGTATCGCTCGGGAATGTGCTTTTGTCCAGCAGCAACACTTTGTAGCCTACTTTCGACAACTCATAAGCTAGCGACGAGCCAGCGACCCTCGCTCCAACAATAATGACGTCATACTTTTGGTCCCTCAAGTCATCCCTCCATCCTACTGATGATGCAACTGATTCCTCCTCCCATTGTATTAAAAAGCTGCCCCCGCAAGAAGTTACAGACTGTCATTGTTTTTGTCATTGGTGTCACAAACTTCGAGTTCCTGTACCAGTACTGACAAGCTCATGATTCGGCAATTCCGCGTGAATGAGTGGGAACGAGGTTCCGCTATGTGCTTGGTTTCCAATCGAAATGCGGGTGACTCTCGTTCCCCTAAGCCATATGAAAAAAAGACCACTCGATTGAGTGGTCTTGTGATAAATCGGTAGTCGTCTGCTCTAATAGCAAATCCCCTACTTCAGCTCCCGGAACGCCTGCTGCATGATCGCGTAGCTCTTCTTCGGCCGCTCCTGGTATTTCACTTGATTCCAAGGCTTCCACTTGTACAACGGCTGCTTCGAGACATCGACGACGTCGCTGCCGTCTCCGAGGCCACGGACCTCGCCTGTGCTACGGTCCACGATCCACGGAACGAAGCGGATGCCGTTCACCTTCTCGGTGAGCAGCTTGCCGTTCTTCTCTCCGTAGCTGATTACGTTCAGAGAACTCGGGTCGGCGAAGCCGAGCAGCATCCAGGGGATGCGCATCTCGACGACGTTCCCTTTCGCCTGCCACATGGCGAGCGAGTTGTAGTCCGGGGACGACGGGTCGGTCGTACCCCGCGGCAGCAAGCCGGCCGGGATGTCCCGGTACGGGCGGTAATACTTCGCCCACGGCGGACTGAACTCCATGTCGACGATGAGCTTCCAGGGCGAGAACACGCCGGAATCGTCCTGCATCTCGGCCTCCTGAACAGGAGCCATGCCATTAATGACACCCCACAAGCGGGTCGTGAAATCATAATTCGAGGCGGTGCGGACTTCGCTCTCCGGCTCGCGGCCGATCGTGATCAGCGTCTCGAGCCCCTCGCTCAGCGTGCGGTTCCCGAGCACATCGGCATGGCGGTTGCCGCCTCCGATCGTATCGGCGCCGATCTGGATCAGCTCTCGAGCCGGGTCGAAGTCATGGTCTAGTTCTCCCGCGATGTAGACGTACGCTTCGTCATGCGTCACCCACATGTTCGTCCAGCCGGGAACGCCGGGATCGAACTTCTTCTTGTCCTCGAGCTGCATCCAGTCGTCCAGCTGACCGTCGATCAGCAGCGGGCCGTCCTTGCTCGAGTACATCCCGGTGATCCCGAACAATTGCTCGTTCGTGAGCACGTTCAGCCAATACTTGCGCCGGTCGACCGGCTGCTCGAAGTCCTGCGTGTTCCACGTCCGCTTGAACCACTCGTCCTGCCACATGAACAAGATCGCACCGGCGTAGTGCTCCTGGTGGATCGTCTGCAGCAGGTCGGCGTTAATCCTCCCCTGCTCCTCCTCGGTGTGGCCGCCCTGATCTCGCCCCAGGTTGGATAGATGCCCGATGCCTAGCGAAGAAGGCACACCGAACTCCGTCACCATGATCGGCATGCCGGTATGGTGCTCCTTCAGCAAGCGCAGGTAAGCCTTGTACGTATCGATCTCGCCCCGGTCGTTCTTCACATTCTGAATGGACGGATCGCTGCGCAGAAATTCCGGGTAATAGGGATACGCATGATACGAAGCGTAGTACCCGCCCTGCCAGTCGACAGGCTCGATGTGCATCGGATCGACGCTGACGAGATCCTCGGCGCGATCGATCTCGCCGGGGTGCGCGAGCGGATCGGTCGACACCCAGTTCGTGAACGCGATCGGATGCTGCCAGCCCTGCTCAATTTCAAAAGAAGCCAAGGTGTCGAGCATCTCCGCCAGCATATTCTCGAACGCCGTGACGCCCGCCTTCGCCTTAAAATGAGTCCCCTGATAAGGCTCCATGTTCGGATTCGCCTTGTCCGACGCGTCCACGATCGAGGGGTCCCATTCCGTGCCGACACTCCAGCCCATGAGATACGGACCGGCGTTCGCGAGGTAGCGGCCGTTTGCCTTACCCGTTGTGCTCGGAATGCTAGTATCCCCGTACACAGCCCCGACCGCGTAGATGATCTCTTTTTTGAAGGTTTTGATGACAAGCGGGCTTTGGGCATCGTGGGTTTTGATCAGCTGCTCTTCAGGGGACCAGACACCCTGAATGAAATAGAGCGGCGAGTCCCGATGCTGCTCATTGAATTCGACGAGCGCCTCGTAGAAGACCGGCTCGTGTATGGTATACACCCGGATCACATTCGCTCCGAGTTCTTGAATTTCGGCGAACCACTTCAGGAAGGTCGACTTGTCGATCGCCAACTCCCCTGGGTCGTGACCGGGAACGGTCGCTCCGAGGTTCACCCCTTTGGCGAAAAAGGGCTGCCACTTCCCACCTTGATATAACTCGATCTGATCCCCTTGCGTACGAAATTTCACATGTTGACCATTCTCGAGCACGACACTCTCCACCTCGGCACTCACCGCCTGAAGCGGCCCATAATAGTACCACCCCGTATAGCCGACGATCAGGATGGCCAGCACTAGCAAACTTAGACGAAGCTTGATATTTCTCTTCATTTGGACGATCGACTCCTTACTGCCGCTACTTCCTTCTACTACTCATGAGGGCCATATTCAATGCCAGATTCCGTAGCCTCCATATGACTACGTAAAATGCGGGTAAGCTCACCCACATACAAATCCAGGGGCTGACGCCGTTCGGATGGGTCTCTTTGGGCGTATGCAATAAATCGTTGAAGCTCCAAGCAGAGGCCATCGAGATCTCCTGTTGCTTTCGTCGCGTGCGCGTTCAACGGCTAAGCACCTCCTTAAGATAAGAGCCTGCGGATACGGGCTTCTACTTCCATAGGGGAATACGGCTTCTTGACGTAATCGGACACCCCCAGATCGAAGCAGGCGCTGATATCGCGCTCCACCCGCTTCTCCGACAGCACCATAATGCTGCAATCCGCTGATGTTCCTTGCATGGCTTGCCGTTCCCGAATGCGGCGAATCAGATCGTACCCGTCGTAGACAGGCAGCGACAGCTCCGTAATGACCAGGTCCGGGGACAGTGTCTGATACATTCGCAAGCCGTCGCGCCCGTTATGCGCCAGGAATACCTCATAGCCTTTGCGACGCAGCAGCGTATCGAGCAGCTCCCCACCGGTCTCGTCCTCGTCAACGATCAAGATCGTGGCCGACTTCCGCTTCGCCTCCGGCGGATTGTAGATCAGGATGGACGGCTCCCCGTCCGCTTCCTGCTCCAGCAAGTCATGCATCGCCAGCATGTCCGATTCCTTCGGAGAGCCGCAGTCCGGGAAGCTGGCAATGATCATGCCGCCCGCCGCGATCCCTTCCTCCTGCATGAGCTGCTTGACCGACAAGGCGGCATAATGTGTGTCGCTCAAGACGCGGTCAGGGAGCAGCAAAGCGAAGGTGCCTGGGCTCGAGTCTTCCGAGAATTGCACCTCGAGCTCCTGCTCGCTCTGCGCGATCCGCGCCTGCAACCGGCCGAGTCCCACTGGGCCCAGCGGACTGCTAACCAAAATGAGGCCGCATGCGGTCTCATTCGAGTGGAGTAGTGCCTGGTGCAAACGTGTGAACAAGGGATGGGTATCCACCGCCATATCCAATAATGGACTGGTCATATTCTTTCACCTCATCTTCGGAGACCGCATACTGCAGCAGTCTGCCTGGTTTAGTTGTTCGCAGGTTGGTTATGCAGGACCGGCTGGCGACCTTTATCCTCAGGCTCGTCCTGCCAGCTCGTCCGCACCATAACGCCCCACGAGTCGTCATTACGGATGTAATCGATATGGCCAAGTATTTTCCAATACACATTGATCTGGTTGTAGCCGAGTGTCATGATCACGGAGTAGACGATCATTTTGATCAAATCCTTGAACTTCGGGTAGCGCCGGAACGCAATCTCTTCTATTAATAGCGCCCCACAGCTGAACACAATTTCGACGAGCAGACTAACCCCGAGTATGAGCAGCATCATCTTGTAATCGGCCATATTGAGTGCGATGTATCCGATGAGCGCCATGTACCCGGTCAGACGCAAGTAAGGGCCTAGTGTCTCGAAAATAAGTGTATACGGCATCGACAACAGTCCCACTGCCCGATACTTGGGAACGAACATCATGCTGCTGTATCTGAAAATATTCTTGATGTTGCCTCGCGACCACCGTTTGCGCTGACTCTGCAAAATGCGCAGCGATTCCGGCGCTTGCGTCCAGCACACCGCATCCGGACAATAAGCGATCCGGTACGGAAGCCCGTGGTCGAGCATATGCTTGTGCAGCTTGATAATGATGTTCATGTCTTCCCCCGGGAAGCCGTCCCGATATCCGTCGACCTTGATTAAGTAATCTTTGCGAAACAAGCCGAACGCGCCCGACACGATGATGAGCCCGTTGATCGCACTCCAGCCGATACGCCCAGCCAGAAACGACTTCAAATACTCGATGTTCTGGAACATCGGCAGCAGCTTGTTCGGCAAGCTCACCTCGGTGACGCTGCCATTCTCGATCTTGCACCCATTCGCAACGCGAACGTTGCCGCCGATGGCGATCGTCTCCTCGGGATTCTCCATATAGACGGAGGCAAGCCGGATCAGGGCATCCTTCTCCAGCAGCGAATCGGCATCGATCGTCGCGACGAGCGGGTAGTGTGATACGTTGATGCCTACGTTCAGCGCATCGGCCTTCCCCCCATTCTCCTTGTCCACGACATAGAGCGTCGGGTAGCGCGGATTATGATACACGCCCCGGATCGGCATCGCCTCGAGTCCCGCTTGATCGGAATGGTTAATCTTCGGCACGAGGCGGAAGGCGTCGATCAGTACCTGGAGCGTAGTGTCGGTAGAGCCATCGTTGATGACAATCACTTCATAGGAAGGATAGCCGAGGTTCAGGAGGGAGCCGACACTCTCGATGATGGTCAGCTCTTCATTATAGGAAGGGACGAGGATGGACACCGGAGGCACCTGCTCGGAGCCGGACAGCTCCCGGTACCTGGCATATCTCGCTCCCTTGAGAATACGAATGATTCGTTTGTGGGAGAGCAGCATGAGAATGAAGTAGAACGCATAGACGGCAATGACGGAATATAAGGCGAATAGAGCATAGCCTAACAGTAACGATTTCAAGCAAAGTCCCCCCTCGATATAAGGAGCCCATTCGACGACTGCCCTCCGTAAGGGCGTCCCTCAAAAAATTGCCGATAAATCTGCAGTCTACGGTTATGCTGCAAGGCTTGTTCGAAATCATCCATGTACAGGGAACCATGCATCAGTTCCTCTTGGATGACCGCGTAGGCCAAGCTCGACGACTCCGAATGCTCCAGGCTAGCTGCTGTCTCACATAACGCTCGGAAGCCGCTGTCCTGCAAGTGGACCAAGCTGCGGGCGCTATTCATGCGAACGCGCCAGTCGGAGTCGGACAATCCTTCCTTCAGCAGCTCGATCGAGGGATCGAGTCCCATCCGGCACAAGGCATCCGCCACTTCAGCCCGAACGGTCGCATCCTCGTGCCTCATCCAGGCGGTAAGCTGATCGACCGTCGGGGCGGTCCCTTGCCGTGCCAGTGTCTGGACCGCTAATAGTCGCAGCTCGGGATCTTCCGAGGCCAGGAATGGCGGGAGAAGCTGAAGGGCGTCCGGCAGTGAGCGGTTCTGCAGGCCCGTCAGGGCAATCCTCTGCAGTTCATCGTCCGGTGCTTGCAAGTAGTCGAGCAAGAGGCTTGTATAGTCCATGCGGGATAGTGTCAGCACTTCCGCCACGAGACGATGTGACTGCTTGCGATGCTTCGCCAGGCTGCGAACCATCGCGTCCAGCTGTTCGACGCGCTCTGCGCTTCTAGAGATAGCACGAGCTATGACGAACGCTGGGGAACCGTAACGCTCCTCGTCGAGCAGCTGCTGCAGAAGCGGAACCGCAGGTCCTGCTTGCAGTACGCCGAGGTTGTAGGCTGCGTCCAGGCGAATCCAATGAATCTCGCTCCTCAGTCGGCGTACGTTCATGTCGACGAGACCGAGATCGCGGCACAATCCCGCCAGCTTGTCTCTCTCTGCTCCAACAATGGTGTCCATCCACTGGAACAACTTCCCCTGAATGACCTTCAGTTCCGTGCGTGTTAGCGTTCCGACCGGCTTCTGAAGCGGTACGTCTTCGTGCAGGTGAGCTTTTACATAATCGAAGTAATCCTGATGCTTGCTAAGATAAGCTAGAGTTTGACGGTCCAGCCAGATCGACCGCGCTCTTAACCCGAACAAGCTGGTGAAAATGAGCACGATGATCACAAGTAAGATGTAGGCCAGAATGATTAACTCCGAACTACTGTCAGACATATGGATTTCCCTCCTAATCTCTATCTACGGAAAGGCTGTTCTTATTAACGAACCAATTACGAGTATACCTTAGAACAGACGAATTGAAAAACAGCAAAATACCGACAAAATTCTTTAAAAAGAACAATATCCCCTGTTTTCCTCCCGAATATTCCCGAATACAACCAAAACAAAACTTTATATAGAACGATACATTGAATATAATGAAACATGTTGTTCTTTATTGAGTACAATTGGCATCATAGACTTCGGACTTGAAACACAAAGGATGGTTGATAGGATGAATATACCTAATACGAATGCGGGCGCGAAGGGTAAGAAAGCCGGCTCGCTTCCTTACACGCTGCACATGTACGTCCTCCAGCTTCGTCCCCGGCAGTGGACCAAGAACTTGCTCGTGTTCGCCGCCCTGATCTTCTCGATTCAGAAGTCGACCATGGACATGCTGATGCATTCCGTCGCTGGCTTCCTCCTGTTCTGCTTCGTCTCGAGCTGTGTGTACATTCTGAACGACTTCGTGGATCGCGAGGCAGACCGGCAGCATCCCGAGAAGCGGCACCGTCCGATGGCGTCCGGGGCGATCCCCCCTCATGGCGCTATTATGCTAGGAGCGGTCTTGCTGATCGGATCACTCACAACCGCATTCTTGCTCAGCCCTATCTTCGGACTGCTGCTGCTCGCTTACTTCACGATCAATGTAGCGTACTCGCTCAAGCTGAAACATGTCGTCATCGTGGACGTGCTGATCGTCGCCTCCGGCTTCGTGCTGCGTGCGATCGGCGGCGGTCTGGTCATCGGGGTATCGCTGACCCCTTGGTTCTTGATCTGTACGCTGCTGCTTTCCATCTTCCTCGCCATTAGCAAGCGTCGGCATGAGGTCCATGCATTGCAGAACGATCGAGGCGCGCATCGGAAGGTGCTTGAGTTTTATTCCATCGAGCTGCTGAATCAGTTGAACAGCATTGTGACGACCGCGACGATCATGAGCTATGCCTTGTTCACGTTCACGTCCGGTCATACGATCCACCTTATGTGGACGCTCGCGTTCGTGATCTATGGTGTGTTCCGGTATTTGTACCTGATTCATATGGAGGACAAAGGGGGCAAGCCGGAAAAAGTGCTGTTCGAGGACCGTCATTTGCTCGTCACCGTCATGCTGTATGCTTTTTCGGTCGCGCTCATCTTGATTTATCTGGAGTAACCGTTGATCTCGGATAGGAGGCACTTGAATGAAAATCGTATGGCTGTTAGCCTCTGTCCTGTTGGGGGTTGTCGGACAATTGCTTATGAAATGGGGGCTCGTGGAGCCGAAGCCACTCTGGACGGGAGGCCCGTCCTTCACTCGAACGATCAGCTCTTGGCCTGTGCTGGCCGGCTTGATCTCGTATGCGTGCAGCTCTGTGTTCTGGCTGCTCGCCTTGAAGCAAATGCCGATCAGCGTAGCCTATCCGATGGTGAGTCTCGGCTATGTGGGCGTAGCGCTCGCTGGGTACTACCTGTTCAATGAACCGATGTCCGCCGTTCGCTGGGTGGGCATTGGGGTAATCTTGGTCGGTGTTGTAATTGTAGCTAGAAATTAATGGGGATTTGGAATAGCGGATCTATGGTCCGATTGAGTAGCAATAACTACAGTTATTTACAAATAAGGGGGAACCGATATGAACGAGGTTCATAGCTACATGTTTGCCCTCCTGCCCCTCCTCGCATGGGTCGTCTCCGGCTGCTTGAAGTTCGCGATCAATCTGCTCAAGCATGGGTCGCAGGCTCGCGAGCATATCGGTAATGGTGGCTTTCCCAGCACACACACGTCTGTCGTCTCCTCCATTACTATGGGGATCGGGTTCACAGTCGGTTGGGACAACCCTTTGTTCGGTCTGGGCGTGGCGATGCTGATGATTGTCGCCATCGACGCGACGGGTGTACGGAGGGCGGTGGGCCACCATGCGCGATGGATTAATGTGTTGTCGAGACAGCATCCAGAGAACGAAGCGTCACTCCTAAGGGAGAAGCAGGGACACACCAAATTCGAAATCATCGGTGGTCTCGGAGTCGGCACGCTGATCGGCTGGATCGCGTCGTGGTTCATATCCTTATAAGGAATTAGGAGAGATAGAGATGAGAGAACGTATTCCACAACTTAGCTTACTTACAGGGATAGCCCTGCTTGTATTCACAGCGGCAACTTTCGCCGTATCCTCACTTTTGTTCCTGGTTCATATTGAGATTACCGTTGCTAATCTGTTTCTGGCGTTGGCTGTAACCGCCGCGATCATGTGGTTCGCAACCAAAGTATATTTTCCCGAGCAACGCGCGCTTTACTTCTGCATCAGTCTGTTGGCCTCGCTAGTTGTTTTTTTTATTTTTTTGGCCATCAGCGGTTCATTCTATGACTTGAGCTATGACGGACAGACGTACCACCAGGAGGGCATTCTGAAGCTGGCCCAAGGCTGGAATCCGTTCTATGACAAGTCGCTTGGCGAGCAGGGCGTCCCTTATGCAATCTGGATTGACCACTATGCCAAAGCAAGCGAAACGATGGCGGCTGCGCTGTACGCTGTTACCGGCACCATCGAGCTGAGCAAAGTGTTCAATTTCCTGCTCATCGCAGGTTCGTTCTTCCTCAGCTTCTCTGCGCTGGCTGCCATCCTTCCCCGCAGACGCGGGCTGGCCGCCTTATTCGCCTTCATGCTCGCCTGTAACCCWGTGAGCATCTATCAGAGCCTCAGCTTCTATGTTGACGGGCAGCTCGGCTCTTTGCTCATCTGTCTCATAGCACTCAGCGTACTGATCTATAAACGACCTAAGTGGCCTCATCTCGTCGCGTTCTCATTCTGCATCGTGCTGGCGCTTAACAATAAATTCACGGCACTTGCATATGTCGGCATCCTATGCATCGGATTGGTACTAGCGCTCTACATTACCCAGAAGCACGGTATCTTGAAAAAAATGCTGATCGTCATGACAGCCAGCGCCATAATCGGCGTCGCTCTGCTTGGATTCAATCCGTATGTGACCAACATGATGAAGTACAAGAATCCCTTCTACCCGCTCGCCGGGGAAGATTCTAAGGACGTCGTGGCCGCATTCACACCAACCAGCTTCATGACGATGAACCGGTTCGAGGAAGCGGCCGTCTCCTACTTCTCGCAGTCGGAGGGCAATAGCACGAAGCGCGACGAAACCACGCTGAAGCTTCCTTTTACGTTCAGCCTGGAGGAGCTTCAATACTACGGCATTCCCGACACCGCCATCGGCGGATTCGGCCCCTTGTTCAGTGGAGTGCTCGTGCTAGCGTTGATCATTCTTGTGATGGCGTTCCTGTACAATGTGCCCAGAACGATGGTGGTGATCGGACTGCTCGGTATCCTGCTCGCCTCCGTCTTCATTAACTATGCCGCCTGGTGGGCGCGCTATGTGCCGCATCTGTGGCTGCTGCCTTTCCTCATCGCGCTGCTCGGCTTCAGCTTCACCGAGCGCAAGGTGATCCGAGGCTTGAGTTGGCTCATGGTGGGCGTGTTGTTCATCAACATGGCGATGGTGTCGGTGTCGTACTACAAGCTGCAGGCGGAAGCGAACCACGAGCTGAAAACACAGCTGCAGACGCTGAAGCAAGCGCCGCAGCCGGTCACGGTCTACTTCTCCTATGCGTTCTCTAACAAGAACCGACTGGAGGAATCCGGGATTGCAGTGAAGGAGGTGAACATGGAACCGAAATGCGATTCGGTACTGGAGCTGAGGGACTCCGGTACCCTAGCGTGTATCGGTGCTCAGTAGTGGGCTTGGGTGCGATTGCTGCAAGCACCCCCAATTATTCGATACTGGAGGAACTTATTGTATGATCCGATCATGGTCCCGACTTGCCTGGAAAGCAACATTCTGCCTCGTCCTTGTGTTCTCCTTGACGGTGCTGCCCCCGGCAGCAGGCCGCACGGAGACGGCAATGGCCGCCGAAGCAGATTCATCCATCGTCGCCACATGGATGTGGAACACTTACGCAATCTGGCGGGACAAGGAGAAGACGCTTGAGGATTTGACTCAGCACGGTATCAATCGGGTGTATCTGCAAGCGGACGCGGACATTCCAGTCGACGTCTACCGCACTTTCATACGAGAAGCCGGCGAGCGTGGAATCGAAGTGCAAGCGTTAGGAGGTAAACCTTATTGGGTGCTGCCGGAACGGCAAGGGGAGCTGTACCAATTCATTCATTGGGTGAAGGCGTACAACAATAGCTCCCTCTCCGCTGAACGGTTCAGCGGCATTCACCTGGACGTGGAGCCTTACGTGCTGCCGCAGTGGCAGTCCGAACAGGATACGCTCATCGGGTACTGGATGGACACCGTTAGCGGCTTCGTCGAAGAGGTGAAAAGTGATTCGTTCTTGACCGTCGGCGCCGACTTGCCGGTGTGGCTGCAATGGTTCCTCGTCCCGGACGGGAAGGGCGATACGACGACACTGACTGATTATTTCATCGGCCGACTCGATGAGATCACACTCATGGCCTACATCGACAACGCCCCCGGCATCGTTCAGGCCGTCAGCCATGAGCTCGCGGAAGCGGCGGCATCGGGCAAACCGGTTGTCATCGGAGTGGACACGATGGACAATGGTGAATCGAATTCCAGCTTCTACGGCTTAGGCTGGGGACAGATGAACGAGGCGCTGAACTCGGTCGCCGCCGCACTGTCCAGTCATCCAGCGTATAGTGGCTACGCAATTCACGAGTACGATAGCTGGCGAGTATTAGGGGAGTAAATGGGTTGTAGCCCCTGCTGCTGGTACAAGCGAATCACCCGACCGAGTATATCACTCAGTCGGGTGATTGTCGTCTATCGGGCTTGCTGCCGCGTCCGCTCCTCGATGCTTGCTTTGTTTTGTGCCCCACCATACGGTATCATAGAATCCATAATTCAAATCATGTGCGAGTAACAGGAGACGGATCGGATATATGAAAGTCGATGTAATCGTAATTGGTGGTGGCTCGTCTGGCCTGATGGCCAGCATAGCGGCAAGCGCGAATGGAGCCAAGACGCTGCTCGTTGACAAGGGGGATAAGCTGGGACGCAAGCTTGGGATTTCTGGAGGCGGCCGATGCAACGTCACGAACAACAAGGAATTGGACGAACTGATCCGGCATATTCCGGGCAACGGTCGCTTTTTGCACAGTGCACTCGCCAACTTTAGTAATCGGGACATCGTCGCTTTTTTCGAAGGACTGGGCATTCGGTTGAAAGAGGAAGACAACGGAAGAATGTTCCCTGTTTCGGACCGAGCCAAGACGGTAGTAGATGCACTAGTGAACAAAGTAAGAGAGCAGGGCGTACAGATCCAGGTGAATAGTCCTGTGAAAGAGGTTCTTTACCGTGATGGCCGCACAACTGGTGTACGTCTGCGTTCAGGCGAAGAAATCAGGAGCAACGCGGTTATTATAGCGGTAGGCGGCAAATCCGTTCCCCACACCGGTTCGGAAGGAGACGGCTACGCTTGGGCAGAGAAGGCGGGTCATACGATTAGTGAGCTCTACCCGACGGAAGTACCGCTTACGTCAAGCGAGCCTTTCATTCGCTCCAAGGAGCTGCAAGGGCTGTCACTGCGTCAAATTAGCCTCACCGTCTGGAGTCCTAAGGGAAAAAAGATCATTACCCACGAAGGCGATATGATCTTCACGCATTTCGGTATCTCGGGACCGACTGCTCTTCGCTGCAGCCAGTTCGTCGTAAAGGCCTTGAAGCAGTCTGAAGCTAAGCATATCACGATAACGTTAGACCTCTATCCGACCAAAAGTGTCGACGAGGTGTTTCACGAAACGCTGGAATTATCCAAACAAGAGTCCAAGAAGGCGATCAAGAACGTCTTAAAAAGTTATGTGTCCGAGCGACTGCTCCCCCTCTTCTTCGAGCGGACGGGACTAAGGGAGGAACTCACCTACGATAACATCCCGAAGCAGCAATGGCTGGAGCTGGCCAAGCTTATCAAAGCTTTTCCCATCGCGATCTATGGCACCCTGTCCATACAGGAAGCTTTCGTAACGGGAGGCGGCGTCAATCTCAAGGAAATCGATCCGCGGACGATGGAATCCAAGCTGATGCAAGGCTTGTACTTTTGCGGCGAAATTCTCGACATCCACGGCTATACCGGGGGCTACAACATTACTGCTGCTTTCTCCACCGGATATACTGCAGGCAAGAACGCAGCAGCGCAATTATAAGAGGCTTGGTACCTCCGCGTGGCGTGGGAAGCCATTAGCTATTATCGACCACCTTGCGCTTGCTGCCGTTGTACACGATTGACTTGAACATTCCCCACTTTGTTATACAAAGCATACAGGCTATTCGCCGACAAAAGACCGACCAGGAGAAAAGACAATCCACCGAACGCATAGTTCACTCCAACACTAACGATGGCTGCAACGCTGCCGAATAATAGTTGCTCGCGGTATTTGCCAGGCGAAGTGGGCGGATCCGTCACCATGAAGAACGCGAGGAACAACGCCGAATTAATAAACGGTACACGGAATATTTCCCCAGCCGCGCCCCAATGAAACGCTCCCATCAAAAGAAACAAGCCCAAGTAGACGCCGAGAAAAGCGAACACCTGCGGGAACTTGTTGGCCCGTCTCGTTATCACGGCGCCGCCGACCAGGACGAATACGATGCACCATCCCGGTAATGAAGGCAGCGCCCCCCACCAGTCTTGCCCGCTCGAGTTAATCAGGAGCGCCATGAGAAGACCGAATGCAGCAGGGTTGAAGATCGGTTTTTTGCGAAGTTGAAATATATATTTGGACATTAGTCCGATTCCGGTAGTGGAGACAACAACATACCAGGGTACGGACGGGCTCAGCACCATCGACACCAGAAGCCCCGTCAGAATAGCGCCGTCCGGTAGCTTCCTGCGGCGTTTCTGCCAATAGCCCGCGATTAAGTCGAGACATACAGCGAAGCCTACAGCGATGGCGACATTCAGCAATCCCGCACCACTTCGGGAATAGGCAGCTACAATCGTCAGCAGCGCCAGTAGGATGAATAGCAAATAGCCTTTGGGCGTATCGGCGAATGCCGCTATTTTCCCGCGAGAGGGTCGGGAGCGAAGACGTTCAACTTGTAGATTCATGCCATAACGCCCTCATTTCTCTAGTCATGATGGTGGTAAGCTCCGGTGTGATCATCAGACCTGGCAATTCCAGACTATCCAGAAGGGCGATCCCTTTCTCCGCACCTAGTACGAATGCCGCTGTTGAGAAGGCGTCGGCCATCATCGCATACGGAGCGATAACGGTGCAGCTTAGTGCGCCGTCCGGGGAACGTGAAGTAAGCGGGTTGAGCAGGTGGTGTTCCTTTTGTTCGCGCTCGCTAGTCTGGCTAGTCTGGCTAGTCTGTGACATAGGCCGCTCATAGCTGCCTGAGGTGCAGACTGCGGTATTCGTCAAGCTCATCCATCCTACAGATTGATCCTTATGAAGCGGATGGCGTACCCCGACACGCCATAGTTCGTCCCTTTCATTGTGTCCACTCACATACAAGTCTCCGCCTGCGTTGATCATATAATGGCCGAACGGCTCCAGCTCGCGCTTAGCCAGGTCGATTGCCAAGCCCTTGGCAACTGCACCCAAATCCAATACCACCGGCTTCAGCAGCTCGACCGTCCTCAGTTCATCATCGAGCCGCACATCCCTGTAGCTGGTCGAATGACCAGAGTCCGCCGCGAGCATCTCGATCGTGTTCCCCAGTCCGGATTCGCACGGTATACGTTGACCAGTCGAATAGTTGCGGTTGAATCCGCGTCGCTCCATCGTCTGGCCGACAGTCGGGTCGAACACCCCTTGTGTCAGCTCCGCGACTTCCCAAGCGAAATGGAGTGCTTCGAATAGAAGGGGACTTACAGGCACAGGAGTTCCGATCTGTCTGCACAACTGCCGCAGCTCACTCTGTGGATCGAAGCGGCTGCAGACGGCCTCTACATGGCGGAATGCACCCCAGACGCGTTCCATCCCTTCCTCGACAGTCCGTTCAGAGTATGACGTCACAATCTTGATCGTGACTAGGGTATCCATGCAAATGATGGAGGCGGAATAAATACGATTCTTCTGCATACTAGGACTTCTCTGCCTGCAAGAGCGCTTGATAGACAGCGTTCATGAAGTCTTCCGAGCTGTACGTCGCACCGCTAACCGCGTCAATCTGGTACGTCTGTTTGGCAACGACTTGTGCGGGGAGCGGGTCGATATACTTCTGCGGGTAACGCGTCCTACTGCTCGTAATTTGGACACCGGAGATGGAACCACTCTTGACCGTTACGGCTACATCCACCGTGCCGAACCTGTTGGTCCCAGACCCTTCGAACACGCCGTCCTTGTACGCGGCTTTGCCTGTCGGAGCAGGCGGCTTACCCGTTACAGCACCGGCACCGGCACCAGAATCGCCCGGGTGAGTGCTCGTGCTGTTATTCGGCGCTCTTCCGTCTCGATTGCCTTGAGGAGGCTCCTGCCGTTCATCTGGCCTCATCTTCCCTTCAGGGGATGGATTGCGGTTCTCTCCTCCCTGGCGGTCCGAACGCCGGAATGACTCAGCCTGCACACTCGGTTGAGGTGCAGGCTGAGCTATTGCGACAGTGCCAGGGCTGGGCGATGCATCAGCATTACCCGAATCGGTCACGATATAGCCGGCTGTATAGATGACGCTGACTGCAGCCGAGCACAAGGCAATCCATTTGTTACCCATTCCAGCCATCATGGTTGCAGTCCCTCCTAATGATCATGACGATAACTATCGTTTCCATCATCATATAAGAAGAACATTAAAAAAAAATGAAAAAAACAACTCCTAGCTCATCCTGCAACAAAAAATTTTCCCCCAACACGACACGCTGTCTACTTCACCGGCGCAACAGTCGTACCAGCCTTCGCTTCGGCCGGCAACGGCTTGCCTTCGTTGATCAAGCGAATCCACTCTAGCGGCACTTTGGCTTGCCGATCGTACGTTAGCAGGCCGTTAATCTCCTGCTCCACATCCGTCAGCTGCGTATAGCAGTAGCCCTGGACATGAGAGGATTGCAGCAGCGGACGTGTAACGGCTTCCAGCCGCTCCAGGAAATCGCCGTCATTAGTAGCGGACGAATAACCCCAGCCTTCCCAGTCGCTCTTGCGGAAGGAGATGCCGCCGAACTCTGTCACAAGAATCGGTTCGCCCTGATAGGGGTAGCCGGGAACGTTAATCACCTTGCCTGCTGGTCTAGACTCTACCGAGCTCTCCACTGTGCTATAGCGGTCACGCAATACGTCCTCCCTGCTCTCATAATCATGAATCGAGCAAATGTCCGACTTCACATGCTCCCAACCGTCATTGGAAATGACCGGGCGGGTCGGATCGAGCGACTTGGTCAAGTAGTACATCGATAGCGCATGATTCTGCTCTGTGGTGTTCACCGCTACATTAGGCACACCCCAGCTCTCATTGATCGGCACCCAAACGACTACACACGGATGGTTGTAATCTCGCTCGACAGCTTGCTGCCATTCCTGCTGAACCCGGGCCACATAGGTGTCTGAATACGTGTACGCATTAGCCATCTCTCCCCACACCAGTAGCCCTAGCTTGTCACACCAGTACAAGTATCGCGGGTCTTCGATCTTCTGGTGTTTTCTCGCACCGTTGAAGCCCATCGCCTTCGTAAGCTCAACATCTTGACGAAGATCATCGTCGGTCGGAGCGGTCAGTATCCCAGAGGGGAAATATCCCTGATCCAGCACCAGCTTCATTTGGTAATTCCGATTGTTCAGACATAGCTTGCCTTGCTCCACGGATATTTTACGCATACCGAAGTAACTCGCGACACGATCCGTCTCCAGTCCGTCCACACTGAGCACGAACTCGATGTCGTACAAATTCGGAGTAGTTGGGCTCCACAAACGCCTCCAGCCCTCGTTTGTATGGGCATTAAGCTTGATGGAACGGGACGGTTCGGCATGCACGACCTTCATCGTCTCCTCAGCCACCCGCTCCCCTTTGAACGAAATAATCGTTCTCAGCTCCACATCCGCATCCGCCTTGAAGCCTTTCACGAAGGATTGAATCCGGATTTCATCCGAATCGATGTCGGGGGTCAGCTTGACCTTGTCGAGATGAGTACAAGCAACCGGCTCCAGCCACACGGTCTGCCAGATCCCAGTCGTTCTTGTGTAAAAGATGCTCTCCGAGTGTTCCTTCCAATATTGCTTGCCCCGGGGGAGCGTAAGATCTTGGCTGTAGTCCTGTGCCCGAACGACAACGGTGCCTGAGCCCTCGTGCAGCAAGTCCGTAATGTCTGCGGCGAACGGTGTATGCCCGCCTTCGTGTGTGGCCGCCAATCGTCCGTTCACCCATACCCTAGCGGAATAGTCGACAGCGCCGAAATGCAACATCACTCTCTTGCCAGCGAAAGCTTCTGACAGCGTAACCTGACGTCGATACCAGACGATGTCGTGAAAGGCAGGATCGCCAATGCCGCTCAGTTCGCTCTGGAAGCAGAATGGCACTTGGATGGTACGCGACAGCTCAGCCTCCTCATACCATCGCTCACGTTCTCCGGCATCCTTGTCGTCATAGTCGAACTCCCATTCTCCGTTCAAACAAACCCAGGTGTCCCTCACGAACTGGGGTCTTGGATATTCCGCTCTTGCCATTCATCTCACAGCCTCTCTATAAAAAATTAATTATATTGCAATATTATAATCTATATAGTTATTTGTAAATATTAATATTCACAAAATATAATACTTATCATTCTTTTGCAATATCGCATAGCTGCATGTACACTAATGGAATAAACATGGTTGAATGAAGGAGCGTAATGGCAATGGAAGAAGAAGCTTTGTGCAAGCGGATTCCGACCCCGGATGTGTTGGAGGTGGCCAAAGCGCTAGCCAGCGAGTTGCGTCTGCGCATATTGGAAACGCTGAGCGAGAGGCCGATGAGCGTAACCGAACTGACCCAACAACTTGGCGTCGCACAGCCTACGGTATCGATCAATATTCAAATTCTGGAGTCTGCCGGGCTGATCGAGACGGCCCAACGATTCGGCAGAGGCAAGATTTGTTCCCGTTCTTGCAACTCCCTGCTGCTGGATCTTCCGCGAATCCCGAACGACGTCACCCATACATATACGATTCAAATGCCGGTAGGCCTTTATAGCGATTTCCATGCCAAAGCTCCCTGCGGCCTAGTCGGCAAAGAAGGGATCATCGGCAACGTCGACGATCCCCATGCTTTCTATCGGCCGGAACGGGCGGAAGCCTTTCTCCTCTGGTTGAGCGAGGACGGTTACTTGGAATACAAGTTCCCGAGTACGCCCAGTACGAATAGGCCACTGCGCTCCTTATCCGTGAGTGCGGAGCTATGCTCGGAGGTGCTTGGCTTCAAAGAAGACTGGCCATCCGATATTACATTATCCATTAACGGCTGGGACATCGGTACATGGACTAGCCCCGGCGACTTCGGCGAGAAGAAGGGAGAGCTGACCCCAGGCTGGTGGGTAGGCGGCACCCAGTATGGTCTATTGACCGAGTGGACGGTTGACGACAACGGCAGCTCGATCAATGGAAGACCTTCTTCCTTCGTCACGTTGAAACAGTTGAAGCTCGATGCCGACCAGCCGATCGTAGTCCGCTTCACAGTTAAGGCCGATGCCAGAAATCGCGGCGGCCTTAACATACTCGGCAAGCACTTCGGTAACGTGCCGCAGGATATTAAGCTCGTCCTGTCAAGGTAACAGCAGCAAGCTTCGCGACCAATCTTACATCCGTGATGGCGTTGGCAAGCCGAGAACTTGAAGCGCATCACCAAGCGTTTCCTTGTACTTGGCGGTCAGCCACACCCGGAAGCTTCTGCGTCCTTCTTCCGCCTTCAAGATCGGACAGGCTGCATAGAATGTGTTGAAGGCGGTCGCGAGCTCATGCGCATATGTGCCGATCAGGTTCGGCGCCCGCTCCGCCGCTGCATCCTCCAGCGTCTCCGGCCAATAGGCTATTTGCCGCAGCAAAGCATATTCTACGGGCTCCAGCCCCTGATTCGGAGCGAGGGGATCCGGAAATTCCGGGGTCGAACGAGTCACCGCAGCAGCAATTCCCTTGACCTCCTTCTCCGCTCTGGCGATAATGCTTGCTGCTCGAGCATGGGCATAGAGCAAGTAGACGCCCGTGTTGCCCGTGATCTCCGTCGCTTTGTGCAGATCGAATACCACTTCGGTGTGCAAGTTGTACCGCAACAAGTAATAGCGGATCGCGGCTGCGGCTATAGCGCGGCTCGACAATCCCGTCCTACGGGAGCGCTTCTCCTCGATGACTTGTTCCATGAGGCCGAGCATATCGTCCACCTTGACCCCAATTCCTTGTCTGCCCGACATGGCGTAGGAAGCTTTGCCATCCGACGTGTCTATACCAAGTTCCTCCGCCGTGCCTGGACTGAGCGAAACGACGCCATAGCTGACGTGCTGCAGCCGCTCCGCCTGCCTTGTGAAACCCAGCGCTTCAAGCGCCTGCTTCACCATCGCTTGCGGGTATTGCTGCCGATGGTCGATCACGTTCAGCACGATGTCCGCGCGCCCGAACCGCTTGTTCACTCCCTGCACGGAAGCTGTGGTCCACAGCCCGTCGGTAGCGAAACGGGTATAAGTGAATGACTGGTCCAACAGTCCGAATTTCCATAAGTGGTAGGCGATATCTTTGGCAGTGTATGTCAGGATACCATTCGAACGGACTAGAACCTTGTCGGCCTGATGATCAGTATCCGATGCCGCTTCAGAGGCAGCTGTACCTTCGGTCGAGTGTTTGCCGCTTGAAGCTTCGTTTGAAGCTTGGCTCGTGCCCGTGCTTGATTCGAGCGCTGCACCCTCTGCTCCCCCTCCCTGTCTCAACACCCAGCAACCGGCTAGCTTACCTTCCTCCACTTGGGTAAATGCTGCTGTTTCCTTCAATTTGGCGAACGCCGCTGCCCAGAATCCTTGACGCACCAGATGGCTCTCCCATACAAGCACATCGTAACGAATGCCGAACTGACGCATCTCCGCCGTATGTTCCCGTACAATTTTCTCCGCGACCAACTCCCCCAGCCATGCCGTACTCGAATGTCCCTGTTCCAGTTCGTGCAGAACACGAGTCCGTTCCTCCGTCAGGGCAGGATTGGCGGAGTAAGCTTTATTAATCGTGGCATATGTGTCCCAGCAAAAATCGCCAAACCGCTGATGCTCCTTATGGCTGCCGGTATGCAGCAAACCAACCACCGTATCAGCCAACTGATTGCCCAAGTCGTCGATATAGTTATGGACCTCCACCCGGTAACCAATCCGTTTGTATAGTCTAGCCAACGTGTCACCGATACAGGAGTTGCGTAAATGTCCGATGTGGGCCGCCTTGTTCGGATTGATCGAAGTGTGCTCGATCACGACCTTGAGCGCAGACTTGTCTTCAACGGTAGCCTCGTTACCTTTGCCGCCTTCCTGCTCTGCGTCCTGAATTGCCGACCATTCGGCCCAATTATGCCAGTTCAGGCGCATATTGATGAAGCCAGGAGGCACCGCCTCCACCGTGTCGAGTAAGCCCCCGATGCTGCCACTCGCCTGCAGGCTGTCTCTGATCGCTGCTGCAATCTGCAGCGGCGGCCTCCGCAGCGACTTGGCCAGCAGCATGGCCACATTCGTCGCATAATCGCCGTGCTCATCGTGTGCGGGATGTTCCACCAGCACCTGCAAGCCATGCGGCCACGAATGCCCCGCTTCCTGCAGCAGTTGATTCGCATGCTCGCGCACGGCAGTTGCTATCGTTTCTTTGATCGTATGCATGTCGTCGTACCTCCCTGATTTATCCCACAGAAACAGCAAAAAGCCCTCGTCTCTAATAACAAGAGACGAGAGCTTGAACTCCCGCGGTACCACTCTTCGTGCCAAGCCATTCCTGCGCCTGACCACCTTAACCAGCATAACGGCCTGCAACCGGATTGTCCTATTGAACCGCGACTCGTTCGCCGCGCTCGTTCAGACCATCATCTCCCGGGTCCGCTTCCGCATTGGCTCCATACCGGCTCCCACCTGCCCCGGCTCGCTTGAACGCAACACCAACACGTACTGTCCCAATCACTGATTGAATATTAGCACTATTCTTACAGATCGTCCCCCTCCTGTCAAGTGGCCTTCTTTGGTTAGCGATTTATGCGTGGCTTGTGGAGGTGCGGCTTGTGAGCGCACTTAGTCATTAAACTAAACGGGCAGTTTAACGCAGTACGAGATGAATCACTGACATACGTTGTCAGCATAATGCCTGTATAATTTCCTTATGTAAAGACAAATAAGTCAATACTCAATTCATTGCCCTATGATGGTATTGAATTAATTCAGCAGTTAGGAGGGAAAAGATGAGTAAACGATTAGAAACGAATGTAGAGGGATGCTTCTTTGTGAATTCAGCATGCATTGGTTGTACTATTTGTTGGCAGTTAGCACCAAATGTGTTCGCCGAAGTAAATAGACTGTCGGCAGTCATACACCAGCCGGAGTTATCGGAGGATAAGCGAAAAGCATTTCAGGCTCTGTTGGCTTGCCCTACCGCTGCTATCGGAAGCAGAGAGAAAGATGGAATCGCTCAGGCAATTAATGATTTTCCACTTTTGATTGCAGAAAATGTGTATTATTGCGGCTTTTCTTCGGCTAGGTCATACGGGGGGAGCAGTTATTAAATTGTGCATCCTGATGGAAACTGGCTCATAGATTCGCCACGATTATACGCCAAACGATTTGGGGCTAAACGTGTTGTGCACATCAATGAACGATCAAGAACCGTAGAAGCAGAAACCGCTGAGTATCCTATTGAAGGTAACGAACCCGTTCAATGGCTTCCAGATTTTCGATTTATAATCGTTCCGGGACATACCATCGGTCATATGGTTCTTTTATATAATGAGAAGTATTTGTTCACGGGTGATCCTCTGTACTGGGATAGAAATACCCAATCGCTTGGAGCGAATCAAGAATATTGTTTTTACTCTTGGTCTGAACAAGTAAAATCCATGGAAAACCTTACTAAAGAGGAATTTGAATGGGTGTTACCACGGCATGGAGATCGAGTTCGTCATGAGGCAACTGAGATGAAACAAGCAATGGTACGATTACTCAAACAAATGCAATTAACCCTATAGCATTAACCAAATTTGAACAAACAATTGGAACGAGGCTGCCGGCGTTACGGCAGCCTCATTGCGCTAGACGGGTAGGATAGTTTAATCATTAAGGTGCTCCTGGTACCGAAAGAACGATTGGACAAGGATCTCCAAACTGACAAGGTTGCTGGTCATCTCGTTGCTTACATAGACGGATTGCGTTCGGCCGCTGCGATCAGGCGCTCCGTTCATTCTTCAGCCCAGCGTTCAGAGTGTGCACGAGGAGTAAGATCCTTAATCGTTTTGAAGAAGCTCTGTTTTGCTTGACTTCAGCACTTCCCGGATGTTGGGAACTGAAGTACAAAAAAAAAAGACCCAAATGTGATTTGGGTTGACACAGTGAAGGATGAGTTGTCCTGATTTAAATTATGTAGTCTTAACTGAAAGTGTTTGGGGTTTGTGGTAGAACACTACCCTACCATAAACCCAATATTCTTAAAAATAGTTTTTAGTCTAGCCAATAGCCGGCTATTAGTCCATGCCTAAAATAAACAACTCACGTACACTGAACCATCTTTATAGGGAGGTGTCGTTGATGAGGTGTCTGGATAGAAAAAAACGGTGTAAAAAGGAAACCGTAATTGTGTGCCATCCAAAAGAGAAAAAAAAGAAACGGCGTCTTCGAGTAAAATGCCCGTGTTCCCCGCAGCAAATACTTCAAGGACTTGCGGAGGCATTTGCAGAAGCTGGACCTCAAGGAGTTGCAGGAACACTTGGACCCCAAGGACTAGCAGGACTTGTGGGAGCAATTGGCGCACTTGGACCTGCAGGACTTGCAGGAGCACTTGGACCCCAAGGACTAGCAGGACTTGCAGGAGCACTGGGCGCAGCTGGACTAGCAGGACCAGCAGGACCAGCGGGACCTGTAGGGCCGGCAGGTGGAGTATTAGGCTTTGCAGATTTTTTTGCCTTGATGCCTGGCGATAATGCAGCAACGGTTGGTCCAGGTACTGACGTAAGCTTTCCGCAAAATGGACCTATTAGCGGGACAGCTATCACCCGTAATGGTGCCAGTGCCAGTTCGTTTAACTTGGCTGCAATCGGCACTTATCAGATCTTGTTCGAGGTGAGTGTATCCGAAGCCGGCCAGCTGATGCTAACTCTCAATGGCGCTGATTTAGCCTATACGGTGGTCGGGCGAGCTACAGGTGCATCTCAGATCGTAGGAATGGCTCTTGTGCAAACGTCAGTCATCAATTCAATACTCACTGTACGAAATCCTGCTGGCGAATCAACGGCACTAACCATCACTCCTGTTGCAGGAGGAACAAGACCAGTTTCAGCCCACCTTGTTATAACGCGGATTGCATAGAGGGAAAGAAATACAGTATTATTTGCGCGGTACAATTAGCTGGCATGGGGACAGTGCTCCTATGACACAAATATAGTGCTTTTGTACCGATCATCGCCGATAGGCGAACAGGACTAAACTAAACGGGACACGATAGCTGAATATTCAATTTGAACGAGGTTGCCGACTTTTAACGGCAGCCTCGTTGCGTTAACGGGTGAACGCTAGTGCAATAATGCATATATGTTCATGTCGTTAATGGATACATGTTTATGCCGGCCGACATTCGAGCAAGGCCCACTTTCACTTGACGCACATCCCACTTCGTGTTTATACTGTATATATACGACATATACGGTTGGTGAACAATGAATTTATCTGTTTCGCACACATCGGGAGAACCGATCTATCAGCAGATCAAGGATCAAATTAAGCATCACATCTTAAGCGGTCGTCTGAAGGATGGCGAATTACTACCCTCTATCCGCAACTTGGCCCAGCATCTGCAGATCAGCGTCATCACCACGAAGCGGGCATACGACGAGCTCGAACAGGAGGGCCTCGTCGCTTCGGTTTCTGGTAAGGGTACTTTCGTATCCAGCCGCAACACGGAATCGATCCGCGAAGTTCAATACCGGCAGCTTGAAGACCAGATTAAGGCTGTTGTCACGCAGAGCCGGGCACTAGGGCTCAAGTCGGCCGATGTGATGGATCTGGTCCAGTTATTTTATGGGGAGGAGCATGATTGATGCGCGCTATAGAAATCCAGCAGTTGACCAAACGTAACGGCGAGTTCGAATTCCGTGATCTCAACGTTCATGTTGAGCACGGCTACATAACAGGTCTGATCGGACCGAACGGTTCCGGGAAAACGACGCTGATCCGCTCCATCCTGAACTTGATCCGTCCTGACAGCGGCGACATACGCATATTCGGGCAGTCCTACCGCGAGAAGGAGAAGGAGATCAAACAGCGGATCGGCTTCGTCTATGCCGAGGACTTGTTCTACAATCACTTGTCTGTCCGAGAGATGAAAAACATCATCGCATCCTTCTACCCGACATGGAACGAAGCTCTATTCCAGCGCTACCTGAACGAGTTCCGCTTACCGGAGAGACGGAAGATTGGCGCCCTGTCGCAAGGGATGAAGACGAAGTTCGCCCTGGCCGCCGCTTTATCGCACGAACCAGACCTACTGATCATGGATGAACCTACTGCCGGCCTTGATCCGGTATTTCGCAGGGAGATCTTGTCCATTCTAAGCGAATATATCAGTACCGGCACGAGAACGGTTCTGTTCTCCACCCACATCAGCACTGACTTAGAGCGCATTGCTGACTATATGATCTATATTCGCGACGGTAGACTGCATTTTTGCGGAAGTAAGGAACAATTGCTGGACATGTACGTGCTGCTCCAGGGAGCCAACGATTGGCTGAATCCGCACAAACGTGGCTTGTTCACTGGCATCCAGCATACGCCTCTCGGATTCGAGGGCTTAATGCGCAGAGCGCAGTATGAGCAGAGCGGGCTGGACAGCCGTGTGACCGTTACCAGACCATCCATCGACGATATTATGGTGTATACGCAGGAGGGACAATAAGCATGGTACAGCTTCTGGTGAAGGATTTGCGGATCACGCGGAAATTTATCGCTATCGGATTCGTGTTCGTCGGATTCTTCTTCTTCGCCTTAGGGTCGTTAGAAGGGGTGCCGCTGGCCGTTCCAGCCATCATCTTCGGTCATTTTCTGACTGTGACGGCGAGCAAGATGGATGAGAAGAACAACAACGGGATGCTGCTCGCTTCTTTTCCAGTGAATAGATGGGAGCTTGTGACTTCTAAGTATTTAAGCCTGTTGATGTTTATCGGCGTCGCCTTTGTGCTGACTACGATATGGCACTTCCTGGGCGCTATGCTGCTTCCGGCGAACGAACTTCCTAGGTTCACCGTTCCATCTTGTCTCATTACCCTCACTGGGATTTCCGTCTTCTACTCCATCTACCTCCCGATGTACTTCGGTTTGGGAGCCCGGTTGGCGCAGGTATTGGATCTGATCGTCATGTTCACCCTGGCCGGCTTCGGGCTTGCCTTCGTCCGCATCCTCGATTGGATGAACGCTGACGTGCTGACCAGCCTCCATTCAATAACTTCCGCCAGCTTGAGCACCTTGACCGTTGCCTGTATCGGTTTGTCCTTGCTCTTGTTGGGACTTTCGTGGACAATTGCCGTATACTTATATGAGCGAAAAGATTACTAGTTTACCCCACAAAGTGGAGCGTAGTCTTCGCAGCGTATTCCAATTACTTTGCGGGGGCCCCGAAAACATTTACCCCACAAAGTGGAGCGTAGTCGTTGCAGCGTATTCCAATTACTTTGCGAGGGCCCCGGGGTTTACCCCACAAAGTGGAGTGTATTCATTGCAGCGTATTCCAATTACTTTGCGGGGAGCGTAAAGGTAACGAGAGGATGGTGCACCATGGCAGACTTTATGCGAATAGGCGGGATCGTACAGATTATTGGCGGAATATTGTTAGGCATACTAATGGGGAATATGGATGGCTGGTTAGTAGGGTTCTACTGGTGGATTGCAGGCATGTTCGGCGGCATCGTGTTCATCGCTATTTCTCTCCTGTTCGAGGCAATCGGACGAATCGAGCACAACTTGTATAACTTAACCAACGCCTATTTCACACAAAATCCGGACGCTTCTAAGCCTCCGAAGGCATTGGGCAGTTCACGCAGCAGCTTATCGAAAATGTCCAACTATCAGATGGGCCGAACCGAGGAATAGAAGGAGATAGAACATATGTTAAAACAAGATCTAATTCAACGATTAACAACTTATGTCCAGGTGGACACACAATCTAACGATAGTAACGAGACATGCCCTTCTACCCCCGGACAGCTCACGCTCGCCCGCATACTCGTAGATGAACTGAACGGCATCGGTATGCAGGACGTGACGATGGACGCTAATGGCTACGTCATGGCTACCTTACCGTCCAACACGGACAAGCAGGTGCCGACGATCGGCTTCATGGCTCATGTGGACACGGCTACGGATTTCACCGGCGCCGGGGTCAACCCGCAAGTCGTGGACTGCTACGACGGCCAAGACATCGTCTTGAATGAAGCTCAGCAGATTGTGCTGTCTCCGAAGGACTTTCCCGATCTGAGCCGCTACGCAGGCCATACTTTAATAACAACGGACGGTACAACCTTGCTCGGCGCCGACAACAAAGCAGGTATCGCTGAGATCATGACCGCGATGGCCAGGCTCATCCAGCATCCGGAGATCAAGCACGGCCGCATCCGTGTGGCCTTCACGCCGGATGAAGAGATCGGCCGCGGGCCGCATCGCTTCGATGTCGCGGCGTTCGATGCCTCCTACGCGTACACCGTAGATGGTGGGCCGCTCGGCGAGCTGCAGTACGAGAGCTTCAACGCTGCAAGAGTGCTTATTACTTGCAAGGGCAAGATCGTTCACCCGGGTACAGCCAAAGGGAAAATGATCAACTCGGCGAAGATCGCCATGGAGATTAACCGGAGATTGCCTGTCGCGGAAGCGCCTGAGCATACCGAGGGGTACGAGGGCTTCTATCACTTGATCTCGATGAGCGGCGATGTGGAAGAAACGAAGCTGCACTATTTGATCCGCGATTTCGATAAAGAGAACTTCAACGCGAGGAAGAACACGATTACGAGTATAGTCGAGGAGCTAAGGGCCCAGTACGGCAATGACCGCATCTTGCTGGACATCAAGGACCAATATTACAACATGAGAGAGAAGATCGAGCCGGCTCGTGAGATCGTAGACATTGCTCACCAGGCGATGGAGAACTTGGGCATCCAGCCGATCGTTCAACCGATCCGTGGTGGTACGGATGGATCCCAATTGTCTTACATGGGCTTGCCAACCCCGAACATATTCACGGGCGGCGAGAACTATCACGGCCGTTACGAATTCGTCTCCGTTGACAATATGGAGAAAGCGACGAACACCATCATGGAGATTATTAAGCTCTTCGAACAGCAAGCCGAGGCGTAACCCCTTATATTTGGCGTAGATCAAAAACACCGGTTACTCCTGTGAGTAAGCCGGTGTTTGATTTTGCCCCATCTTTAGCGCAATGTCTGGCTAATGACCGCTCCTACAGCAACTAACGCAAGAACACCAACGACGATCCCAACTACTACTGTCTGTAGGATATGGCTGCCCAGTTGATCCGGCCTCGCTCGGTCTATGCTGTAACCGCGGTATATGATGGTTACGTTCATCGCGACCAGTAAGATACAACCAACCATCGTGTAAAACTTCAGAAAATCCGCTACATCCTCGATTACGATAGGCCTACTAGTGCTCATGACCGATTGGATCATAAATTGAACGGCGAGAAAAGCCTGAAGCACAATTCTCACAGCACGTGACTTCGTATCTTGCTGCTTCCCCAGCTTCTCCCGCTCGTATGCGATGAGTTCATGTATGAAGGTGGGCCCCCACCAGAACCGGAACCGATCCGGCCTCCGTATGGAACCTAGCTCTATGATGATAGAACCCAGCATTAGCACGAATACGACACGGTAGACGTCCGCGATGGAAGGCTGAATCCCAATAATAACCCCGCACAGCACGAAAAAAGTAAGCGCTGTAACGCCGTTCAAAAACAGCAATTGCTTCAAGCGCAGACTCTTCAATCGTTCGGCTTCCATTGTTCCCTCCATATAGTTGAGTTGTTCTGCCCATGGTTCATCCCTATTTGATCATACAGCAAATTATTCCATCGAAACATTTCAAATTTTCACAACGATATATTGCTGGTCATGCATCTGGAATGAATCCTCCCAATTAAACGTGTTTAGTTCGATGAATCTGTCCAGACGATGATTTCTCGCTTTATGCTCGTTCTCGGTCCAACAGGAATATAGCTCAAACTCGTTATTCTGCTCGTCTCCGTAATCACGCATGAGCTGGAATAGCTCGGTTACACATTTTCGGCTAGCTCGGTACTCCTCCGGGAACTTGAGCTTCAACTCCTCTGAGTAAAAGAACTGCCCCCAATTAGGGGCGACTTCATACACATAAGGAAGCTTGAAGTGACGCTTAATAACCTCGTTCCATGGTCCAAGACTGTTGATATAGATGCCTGCCGCGTCTTCCATGGTATCGTACACTTCGATCTCGTCGTCTTGAATATGAGACAAATCCATGATTTGATCAATCGGAGTCATACCTTCCTGTAGTTCGTAGGCCTTGAATCGGAACGCCTTTGGCGGTTTATCACCGCTTACATCGTCCAAAGACTTCTTCCCGCCTCTTGCTCCTAGTGGCAACGGTTTTGCGGAAGCCATATAATGATACAGGCTCATCGGACACACCTCCCCGATTGTTATACGTTTCCACATCTTAGAATGTTTCCGTCCAGGGAATGATTTCACGATCTGATGCATATTCTCTTTTCGATATTCCTCTCCCCCTTCATTAGATCACGCTGGTCACAAAAGCAGGATTTTATGTGCCAGATGGGAATCTCTTATCTGAAAGAAGGTAAAATTAATAAGGACTTCTTTTCGCAATCGAGGTTTGCCTTGGTCAAACATCAACCCAATAACATCGTCAAATGTAAAATCCCTAGCCCACCAAAAGGGGTCAACAAACCAAAAACAGGCAGCATCGGTCTGTATTTTTTTGTTACTTTCAATAAGCTTCTTGCTCTCATCCTTGAAGTTCCCTAATATATTCTGAACAGCAGCAATAAGTGGCGAACCCTTGTCGCCATCCAAGAAAATCCCTCTACCCGCAAAACCATCAATGTAGTAAATATCCTCTTGTCGATTAAAATAAGAGGCATTCGCTAAGATTTCAGCCCATTCCTTGAGGTAGTATTCCAATATCAAATGTTTAAGCCTAGTATGCTTAGTTTTTTCAGCCCAGTGAGTATGTATGTTAGGATCTTTATTTTTCACGCCTGACACCTCGATATAGTCAGATGTAATTCCTTACCATTTTAGCACATCATATTTTTTATGGTTGAACTTGTTCCACTCATAAACGTAATAAAAACACCATTCATAGTTGCGAATGGCGTTTACTCGTTGCAGCTTTCTCTCTGGCTTCATTATTGCGCTATCGTGCCCGTTAACATTCCTGTAGGCGTTAGTAGATTCAAGCAGGCCAAAAGTCTAGGGCAGGACGTTGTATACGGCTGCCTCAGGGTCGAAACATTTAACGATTAAAAAGAGGGCAACCCTCTATGCTTTAGTACGGTGAAGAACTTAAACATTCTTATCTGTTAAAAAAAGGCGTAGCCTCTTTAATAGAGGATTCAGGAATAGCCGCCGTGCTTTTACTCCATTAATTATTACCGTTTAAAAATATCAAACACCAAAGCACTCTCATCGGCAAGCACCGTCGCACGGATGGTCTCCACGATATCCCGGTGCGTGATGATGCTCGTCCTCCCTTCGATCCGGCGGATGAAATCTTGAGTAAGGTTTGTATCCGGATCGAGCAGCAGTTCCGCTTTCGCGAACGGTTTGTCGCGGGTGATTTGGAAATAAAGCTCCCCGACTTCCACGGCGGGGTCGCCGTTTAAGCGTAGCTCAGCGCATCCTTCCGTGCCGGTAATGAAGAGGCGGCAATCTCCCCACGTCCAGCTCGGATCGGGCGTATGCCAATCCGCATACAGTTGAGCCAGCGTCCCGTCGCTCATCATCACTTGTGCGGAAGCCGTATCGAAGAAGGTCGGATGTTCGGGAGCAATATGCTTGGCCATTTGGCTCTGGATCGCGGTAATTTCCTGGCCGGTAAGGAAACGCAGCAGGTCGAAATCGTGAATGAACAAGTCGATCAGCAAGCCGCCATTCTCTTCCTTGGAGAAATGCCAGGCGTGGCGGGAAGCCGGAGAGAGCCGGTGAGGCTTGCGCATCGTAATACTGACGATTCGGCCAAGCTGGCCGGCATCGATCGATTGCTTCAGCGTAAAGATCGAACGGCGAAACCGCTCGGTCAGCAATACGCCTACTTGAATCGTCCCCCGGTCGAATACCGCTTCAAGCCGTTCCAACTGCTTGCGGTTCGTAACGACAGGTTTATCCAGCATGACATGTTTACCGTGACGCTCGCACCACTCCACAACTTCGATCTTCCTGTTATTGACCGCCGACGATCCGATGATGCTTACCCGATCTTCGATGAAGACGTCAGGGTTATCTACGAGGGGAATTCCGTGGCGATCCGATATTTGTTGCGACAAGCCAGGGGAATCAGGCTCGTATATACCTGAACACGTTCCTCCTAAAGCCAGCATTTGATCGATAAAGGAGAGGATATGACCGTGCTGGCAGCCGTATATTCCGAATCGATAAGACATGGATGAGCCCCCTTAGGACGAATAAAAGCTTTTACCCACGAACAGTCAGGCGAGGTTAGTTTCCTGCCTTGAAGAAGTTCCAGCCGCCCATCTTTTCCGGATTGCCCGGATCGCCCGGAAGCAGCTCCTCGTACTGCAGCGCCGCTTTGCGGAATGCCGCGGCATATTGATCGATGATCTCCGGCCGGTAATGTTTGAACCAGGGAAGGGAATACGTTCTCGCTGCAACGCTTTCTGAGACGGGCAAGCTACCTTTTGGCTGCCGCAAGTCACGGGATGCGTTGGCGATGATGGTTGGTTTGCCATGGCCGTATACGTCCGCCTCGTGCTGCAGGGAATGGAGATGTAGAGGCAGGTTGCAGCCGGGGTTGATCCATACGCCCTCCGCGCGGACCGCTTCGCAATACCGGGTCAACGACAGCCCGCCAAGCTCCTCCGGCACGTAATGTCCGTGCGTGGCATACCAGCCGCCCATCGTACTGCCCGTACCGGGCACCGGGCGATGCGGTTTAAGTCCCGGCACGCCTTCAAGCTGCTCCCAGAAGTAATTCATCGCTTTGTCGATTTCGTTAATCCGCTCGTCATAATATTTTAACTGCACGCGTCCGACAGCGGAGCTGATTTGATGCATGCGGAATTTATAGCCGCCGAGCGGCAGTCCCGCATAAGGCTGCAAATAAGGCGTGCGAACATCCGAATTGTACCGCTCGTAATGCCCGAATGCGACGGCCCTCTCGTAAATTTCCCGGTCGTTCGTAACGAAAATGCCGCCCTCGCCGATCGCAAACGATTTGCTTGCCATAAGCGACATCGCGCCAACGTCGCCGATCGTGCCGACCCGGCATCCCTTATAGTAGCCCCCTTGGGCATGGGAGACATCCTCAATTACTTTCAGATTATGTTTTCTTGCTATCGCCATGATCGGGTCCATGTCCGCCGGATGTCCAAGGTAATGTACGACCACGATCGCCTTCGTTTTGCCGGTAATGCGATGTTCGATATCTCCGGGGTCCAGACAAAGCGACACCGGATCGATTTCCGCAAATACGACGGAAGCTCCGAGACAGTAGGCGGGCAGGGCGGAGGCCCAATACGTAATGCTCGGGCAGATGACCTCGTCGCCTATGCCGATTCCGCAGCCGTAAAAAGCGCCGAGCAGCGAGTTCGTTCCGTTATTGAAAGCAAGCGCGAAGTCCATGTTCAGCCACTCCGCGAATTCTTTCTCGAATTTCTGAGTGATGTCAATGCCGGACATCGAGCCGTCACGCAAGACCTGCAAAGCGGCCGCTTCGTCTTCCTCGGTAATAATCGGCCATTTGAACATGTCACCGACCGGCAGATGGAGAGCTTTCGGTCCTCCGAATAGGGCAAGCTTTTCGTTACTGCTCATTTTCTTCCACTCCTTGTCCAATTTCTTTTCTGTAGTAGTGCGTTAGCTTTCGACTTCTGATGCCTGTTTCTGAAATTGTCTATATCCGTATAAGGGCGGCCAGCTTTTCGCGGATCGCAGGCTCAGCCGCTTCCGTAAAGGGAGAGCAGAGACTGAAGTACTTGCAGGAGCCGACCGGCTCGTATCCGCCTTCACCGAGCTGCCTGGCGGTAGACACGTAACCGATCATTCCGTTGCAATAAGCGACCGGCAGTACGCCTCGGCCGGATATCTCTTTGACAAACAGCCCGTATTCCACCACCATCTCCGCGTTCATGGCGAGAAGCGACAACCCTTCGGATAGATCCATTCGCACCATATCGAGCTCCACGGCCGGCCGAACCAGTTCCGGATGGTCCAGCAGCAGCTTCGCCCATTCGTGTACTCTGGCATCAGCCGACTGGCTATATTCAGCAAGCTCCTCCAAGGACGGGACGGAAGCGAACGACAACGGAAGTTTGATGTACGCCCCTCCCGGCGAGCAGGGCTGCAGCGTCTGCATCGGGCGGACAAGCACTTCCCGGATCGATTCGTAGAAACGCGCTCCAAGCCGCCGCACATCTTCGTCGTTTCCGTTGTAAAACTTGCCGTCACGGAGCAACGAAGGACGCACATCGCCGCAGCATCCTTGCAAGAACAAAGCGACACAGCGGTTATCCGCTTCTTGTTCCAATCGTTCCATCGCTATACCGCAAAATTCCGAGGATACAAAATTGTCGCTGGTCGTTGTAGGATGGCACGTATAATGGACGATCAACGCTTTCACTTCTCCGGTTCGGTTGACGAAACGGATTACCGTTACCTCAGGATCGGCCGGTCCTTGCTCGTTCGGCGATCCGACGATTTTGCCGTCCGCCAGTTTTCTGCGGTTAATGCCGATATCGCATGTACCGGACCCCCGCTGGATTACGACCGGCTCGAGATTAGCCTCGGCATGCTCGACGCCGGCGAGCAGCTTTCGCTCGACCTCCTGCAAATACGTTTCGTCCGCCGCTCCGAGAGACGGCATAAGCAGGGACGTTTGTGGGCCGGAATGGCTGTGGGAGGCACTCAAGACGATGTCTTCCGCGCCCATGCCCCAGCGCAACGCAAGCTCCCGACGCAGCTTCTCTGTAAGCTCCGTTCCCCACCAGATGAGGTCGGCGGCGACGAGAAGGCGGTTGCGCGCCTTTCCCTTTTCTTCGTCCCACTGTCGGAACAGCAAAACTTTTGCGTAGATGGTGTGATGCACGCCTTCAAAGACGCCTTGGCGACTGCTGTACCCGGCCAGCGGCACGGGAGGGTCGGGAGTAATGTCGATCTTGTTTGCGCCCAGCAAAAATTCCATTTTCGTTTCCAGCTCCATCGTCTTGAAGTTTACATAACATAGATGCGGAGCCGCCGTCGGACTCGCACGAGCAGCCGGGGACAGCTCCGGCTAGCATTTCCATCCTTCCGCGAGAGAAGAGGCTCCTGTACCGGATTATCTGCTCTTGTACTCGGCAATTTTTTTCTTCGCTTCTTCTTCCGCATTGCGCAAAGCCGTATTCAAGTCGACCTTGCCACATTGATATTGAGTGCCGTGGCACGTCTCTGCCCATCGTATCTCCTGTAGAAACCCCGGTAATTAACGCCGCAGCACCTGCCAAGCTCATCGTCGCAAGCAGTTTTCTGCGGGACAACGTTTTGCTCGGTCCCGTTGTTTCCTTCAAACAGCATCCCCCTGTTTTGATATTGCTTGACTCCCCTTATCTGTAAAGCAACTTCATGATAAACTGAAAATAGTTGCAAAGTGTGCCATTCTATCGTTTCGTTGTGCCATATTTTCTGTCAGGCGGTGGGTTTGGATGAAGGCATATCCGGAATATCAGGATGCGGTTGCTTATTCAAAAATGGCCAAAGGACAATTTCCTTTTTACATCTCCATAAACCGGTTTGAAAACAGCTCCATCCATTATCATGACTTTGCCGAATTTTCATTTGTGATCGACGGGCACGGAACTGAGACGATAAACGGGGTTCCGCATGCATTTCGACCGGGCACGGCTACGCTGCTGTTGCCGCACCACTATCACGAGATTCACTCCAATCCCGGTTCTTCGATCTACAAATATTGCTGCATGTTCAGTATCGGCATCTTATCCGATCTGTCTCTAGACTCCTCCGTGTACCATCTATTGTGGAAAACGGGCTCGTCCCACCCGTCATTCGCCTATTTCGAGCAGGAAAGCCTAAGGCGGATGCTGGTCATATTGGCCGACTTGAAGAGCGAATACGACGACGACCAGATCGGCAGAATCGGCTTGATCCGAATGAAGCTGGCAGAGGCGCTGCTTATGTTTGTCCGTTCCCGGCAGCAGACACAGCCTGACTTGTTGAGACAAGGCCGATCAGAGACCGAGCCGGTCATCTGGGAGATCATATCTTATCTCCATCTGAATTATATGGACCATCAACTGACCTTGAATGGCATAGCCGAAAGATTCAATCTCAGTCCGTCGTACATCAGCCATGCAACGAAGAAATGTACCGGTCAATATTTCCACGATTATATCCATGCCTTAAAAATCCGTAGTGCAACTAGTCTGCTGTTGTCGTCTGAACTGACGATTACGGAAATTGCCGCTGAAGTCGGGTTTAATTCATCCCGCACGTTTTACCGGGTGTTCAAAAAGGTTAAAGGAGTAACGCCTGATAAATACCGATCGACGTAACAGATTTGCGTGACAGGGGAGGGGCTGTGCGAGAGGCGGAAGGGTAAGGGGGCATGTATGATCCGAGGCGTCATCCCAATCTGAATAATCCCCATTACTTTGACATAAAAAGGAGTAATAGAACATCACTTCGCTGCGACGGCCTCCCCAATCAGATACCATCCAGGCGTCCAGGCGTCCCGCGCTGTCATAATGAACGCTAAGCTGGCCATACATATCGCCCCGGAAAGCATTTTGCCCCTCGGCCTGTCCCCATTGCTCTTCGATAGTTGTTCTCTCTGTTCCCAGCAGGAACGATTCCCCCCCACGCATAAAATATCCCAATAGCAGGTCGCTTTTTTTAGGCGGTGTGACCTCGTCCATTTGGCTTTACCGTCCCCACCGCCGTCGCTCTCCTCGCCCAAACTTTTCAAAATCGATTCCGGTAATTGCCAGTACTATCGCCGACCACCGATTTGAACAAACGGTTAAAGGCAAGGTATAGTCGAAACCAACTTAACTGGCGATCTCGCTTACCATTGCTTTCGACGTGACGACAAGACCAACTCCATAACCGAATGAGCCGTTTCTTGATCTTCACGGCATTGAACAGTGCCGTGGCGGGCTCCGGACACTCCGGACGCATCATCCCGACGATTTCGGCCTGGATGCGTCCGAGTCGTTTGCCGAGTGACACTGGGGTTGTGACCGGGGCTTCGATAAAGTTGAAGATGGAGAAGCCAGTCTTGTCGTGCCGCAACCGAAATACTCCAACTCCAGCGAGCTAACAATACTCTGCAGCGCTTTTTGTAGATCCAAGCGAATGCCCCTCTCTTCCGTACGCCTTTATTGTAGAAAAACGTGCGCGCAGTCACACCGAGAAGCAAAGCCAATAAGACAATAAAAGCAGACGATATGTGCTGTTTCCGCACCGTACAGCACGAGATAATATAAATAAAATTAGGGAGGGCACCCGCCATGCAATACAAAAAATGGGTCATGTTAGCTTCAATCGCATCTTTGCTGGCTGTGGAACGGCTTGCACCAACAAGAAGGAGGTCGACCGAAATGCCTTACAGTCATCGCAGGCGGATAAACCGCAACCAATTAAATTAATGGTTCTTACTCCGGGATCGAATCGATGAGACCTGTCATAAGATGATGACCAATTTGAAAAACACACGGAAGTGGATGAGGAAATTAGAATGAAATCGTCCGAAGCCCTTCCATCGTAAAAACCATAAAAATTCAAACATAGAGGTGTATATAGGCATGTTATACCCGTTAAGTAACAAATTCGGAGCAATTTCATTTGATTCCGTTGCAGGAACATGGTCAATGACTGCAGATCAACGCTTGGTCATGGAATCCTTTTCGCTCGTATGGGAAGTAGATGGCTCCCAGATCCGCTGTCTGGAGAAAACCAATTCGGTCGAAATGAATCAAGGCAAAGACTTGCATGGACGATACTCGGAACTTGTTGCCGATTGCGGCGCCTCAGGTACGGGGAAGAAGTTTGCGATTTCGTTCCGGTTATATGAAGAAGAGTGCTTCTTGACCATACAAGCCCGGGTCAAAAATGTTGGGAAAACAGCCATTAAGCTCGGGAAATGCCATTTATTGCACGAGAGCGGCAATATTGATCTTGGCGAGGGAGCCGAGGAAACGGTGGCGCTTTGTCAAACGGCCTGGGTTACCGATAATTATGTGAAAAAGCTTTATTCTGAAAACAACTGTCACCGGAGCAAAACTGTCGGTTTGCTGTATAATCGGTCCCATAAACTTGCATTCAACTGCAGCTTTATGACCTTTGACCGAATAAATACGGAGATTGCATACAGCACGTCCCACAACAAGATTCATGTTGATGGTTACTGCGACTTTGATGATTATGAGCTTCAGCCGGATCAGGAAATCGAGTCCGAAACGATCGGGTGCGATTGGTCATACGATCCTTACGCGTCTTTAGAAAATTGGGCAGCGAAGGTGAGCCATTATTACAAGCCCCGGATAGCCCTGAAACCGTCCGTCGGCTGGCTCGGAGGATGGACATGGAGGGACGGTTTTACCCAACAAACGTACGAAGAACTTGTGCTGGAGAATTCCGCCGCCATCCAAACGAGACTCGAAGGGTTTGATGTCACGAATTTCTGGGTAAGCATCGGCAATTTAAAGCATATGCTGCCGGGAAACTGGACAGCATTTAACAAAACGTCGTTCCCCCACGATATCGAATGGCTTGTTTCCAAATTGGCGATAAACGGACAACGTCTTGGCTTTTGGGTCGCTCCTTTCTGGATACCGGACAAGTTGAGTCCGCTGTTTGAAGAACACAAGCACCATCTGTTAAAAAGGCAAGGAGAGTTCGTCAAAAGCAATTCCAGGTGGAGGTTCGGGAAGTCCGGGGATTTGCCGCCTGACGAACGGGTTGGCTTCTATTGCCTGGATGGAAGTCATCCCGATACGGTTGATTTTTTGAAGCGAACCTTTGAATTTTATCAGAAGCTGGGGATCAGGTACTATATGATCGATTTTCTTTATACGGGATCGGGCTCGACCCCGGGACACTTCCTCTATGATGAATATTTCGACCGCTCCAAGGTGAAAGGTCCCGAAGTATACAGAGAGGCTTTGAAAACGATCCGGGAAGCTGCAGGAGAGGATGCGTATATTTTGTCTTCGACCGGAACAACATTCCAAAACATCGGTTGTGTCGATGCTGTAAGGGTTGCCCCCGATTGCGGTGAAGGACGTCCGCTTATAAAAGGGATGAATGAATACCCTGCGATGTATACGATCAATACGTGGAATTTGATTCGAACCGTATCGACCACAATGGCCAACACTTATTTTACAGATCGGAAGTTGTATTATAACGACGCTTTCAATGTGATGACCATCGATAAGCCTGTTCCTTTGAACGAAGCGATTATCACAGTCAGCATGTTTGCTTTGTCAGGCGGTCCCGTGATGCTCGGGGACGATATTTCGACCATTGGCGAAGAACGGCTTGCGCTTATCAAGAAGTCGCTTCCGCCATACAACAAGATGGCAAAACCGGCAGACTTGTTTGACGCCGTATATCCGGATTGGCCCAAAATATTCAATTTGAAGGTCGAGAAGGACTGGGACGAATGGAACGTTATCGGCGTCTTGAACACCGAACCTGCGACCGTAAAAATGGAGCTCTCGCTGGACAAACTTGAGTTGGAACACGGCCCTACCTACACCGTGTTTGATTTTTGGAACGAGATGTATTTGGGCGAAATAAAAGACCGTCTCGAGGTCGAGGTGCCGCCCCATCATATTCGGGTATTTCGAATAGCAAGGTCGAGGCCTCATCCTTGGCTGATTGGGACCGATATGCATGTAACCCAAGGAGGGGTCGAAATCGAACAGCTTGAGTGGAATCCGAACAAACGCTATTTGAGCGGCGTATGCATCCGGCCAAAAGAGGAAACAGGGAATTTGTTCTTGAAGCTTCCGAAAGGGTGGAAGCCCGTTCAATATGCAGGGCTTCAAACCGCAAAAGTCCCAATGGATAAAAGCTTAATCGTCCTCAAACCTTTGGCGTTTCGAACAGAGACACTCACTTGGCGCATCGATTTCGAACCGGAAGACGAAGCGGAACTTCACAACTTGCTGCATGTCGGGGAAGAGAGAGTCATTTTGGAATAAGAAAAACCTCTGGAGCAGATCACTCCAGAGGTCCTTGGCGTTGGCGTTCAGTTGGCGCGTGGGGCGAGCAGGCAGAGGGGTTCCGACCGCTGTTGAAATCTTGTGCTTTGGATTGGAATGGGCTAAGGGTAGCACAAGATTTCAAAGGCGGACGCTACCGTTTCTCCACTCCCTCTGCCTGCCCTCTCTTGTTCTTCTTTCGTTTAAGGCGTTACGTTGTCCGTACGCTACACGTCCGGTTTTGCAAGTCGTACATCCTCAATCCGGTATTCGTATCCATGCACACTTTTGTAGTACTCCGGGTACATCTCACCGCCACAGCTTTCGCAACCAAACTTTGGCGGCACGCTTGGATCTCCACCGTCCATCCGGTCAAAGTCTCGAACCACTCCAAGTGGGATTGCTTCGCGTTGCTCACACTGCAAACATATATAGTTCACTTCTCCCTTGTTCAGCAGGCTGTTGCTTGCTACGGTTAACGGCTTTTTCTTCTTTTTCTTCTCGGGCTTTCGTTTCTTCGGATACCGGTGACATCACGTATCATCCTTTCTAAACAGGCCTGTGTATCTTTGCACACGGCATATTTCACGGTTAGTTTTCCGTCCTGCAGAAAGACTTCTCCCTTGTACTCATAGTAACACTTGCATTTCGGACAGACCAATAGATCTGTTCCAGTATGTTCCTTTACCTTCTCGCTCCACGTTTTGCGTCGCAGCATCCGTTTGCCTTTTACGATCCATTTTCTTGCTTCTTTTTGCCACGTGGTTACCAACTTCTTGTTTAGACTTTTCGTCCGTCTGGAGTACACTCCATAGTGCCGTGCCGTATCGTCTTGAATTGTTCATCCGGGATATGTCGAATGACTCGCGCTATGAACTCTTCCACGCTCACCGTTTCCGTTTTTCTTCCCCATCTGTTTTGTCCGTTTTCTGCTTCGGCGCATGTACATAGAAGCCTTTTTCATTTTCGGAATAGGCCTTCTGTAACAACGGCTGAACTTTCTTCTTTTCTTCCGGGCTTAGAAGTTTCCGGATGAGCTTCAATACCACAGTCTGCCACTGTTTTCTTAGCATTTCAAATGGGATGTAGTCCTTCGTCGCCTTCCATTCCCCGTTCTTCGCCATCCCTCCCATCGTCACCAGCATATGGATATGAGGGTTGAAATTCAGCTTTGATCCGAACGTATGCAAACCTGCAATGACACCGGGTGTCACTTTGTATTTCTTTTTGAAGTATTCCTTGATAATCGCACTCCCTCGTCCATAAAGGGCTTTAACCACTCCCGGTGCTTGAGGAAAAGCTCTCTTAGTCTCTCGTCAATCGTAAGTATGACATGTCGATGATTCACCTGAAATACATCCTCGGTCAGCATCCGACTCCACTCTTCCGTTTCACCGCAAGAACATGTCGTACAGAATCGTCCTTTGCATCGATACAGTACCATCTTCAGGTCATGGCTTCCTTTGCAGGCCATTAGCTTGAATCCCTTTTTCGGGTTTCCACAATCTCGAAATTTCATTACTTCCTTTAGCACGACGGGACGGATCTTTGTCCCATGCTTGGTCACAAAGGCTTCCCAGTGCTTATGTTCATCAAAGAAGATTCGGTGTAAGATGTCTTGTTTCATCCCTCTACTTATCAAAAAAAATTAAAAAGGGGGAACCCCTGGCTCCACCCCAATAATCTTATAAATTCTAGTATGTCAAAAAAGCCCCGAAGGGCTTCATCTTAAGTAACCACCATAGGAAGCCAGTTTGCACCATTGTCTGATGTATTAATCCAACCGATGCGAGTTGCATTAGGGTCAGACGCTTTAAATATAGTTCCTGCTGGCAATTTTGTGCTGTTAGTTGGAGCGGCAGTAGCTTTATAACTGTAAGCAACCTCAATTGCACCATACAGCGGCGTCGTTATTCTTGAGTTATTATCCAAAGTTAACGTCGCTTGACCGGCAGAATAGTATTGTTTAGCCCCATCGTCTGATGTAATTTTTGCATTTGTAAATGCTACATTTGCCTTATAGAACAATACACCTTTATTACTGACATTAATCGCAGGTCCTAAGTAAAACTCTACATTTTCCACAGTGAAGTCAACGCTAGATAGTTGGCTTGGAATTCCAAATGAAATCCCCCCATTACCAGAAAACACAATTTTACTTGTTCCATCTGCATGGCCAATTAAGCGAACTCTACCAACACCACGGGTTTTTGAATTACACAAATAAACGGTTCCGTTTATTTCGTAATCTCCTGACGGTAATCGAATAATTACATCATGAACTAACTCAGTATCGTAAGCTAATGTTGTTAAATTTGCTAAATTAGTCGTGTTTGTTGTGGCATTACCTGTGTTTGTTAAAGTGTTATCCTGTGTCTTTTTAGAAAAGTCATTCAATATGAATCTGATAGGATTTTCAAATCGGAAATTAGATGAATAAGTCACTTCTTTAGCAAAAATACTCTGATCAAGAATTGTGACGCTTTCAGCAGAGAATGTATTCCCCAGCGATAATACATAAGTCGCACCCAACTTATTATGATTCCATAACCCTGAGATTGTGGTAGAAGAACCACCGTCAATTCGTATTAAGTGGTCTGGCGGAGTTGTGGCGTTGCCGATTGATAATGTCATAAATCCATTAATATTCAACCCTTGTGCAACACGGACTTTCATAATGCGAGTAGAACTTTCAGCACCGCAACCATTAAGGGCTACACCTCGAGCAATATCAATATAGTACGGATAAGCTACTACACCATTGCCCGTGTCATTAATGATGTGATCTGCTGCACATGAGTTGAAAGTCATATATGTTGACTCACCGAACCAGTAACCGAACTCTGTATGGTTTAAAGCATAGCAACTATTTAATGTCACAGAAGTACATACACCTGAATTATTAACCCCGGGTCCTGCGATAACAATTCCACGTGGAGAATAAGCCGTTTGAAGTTGCTCAAGCAATGTCACATAGGTTGCTAGACGAACACAGTCTTTCTTTGCAACATAGAATTGGCATTGGCGAATAGCCATATTCGGGTAATAGGTGTCTGAACCTTTTAGAACATAATTACAGTTTGGAGCTGTTGCGGTTGCCCCACCCCATACCGATAAGTTTTCAAATTTCTTATACAGACCACCGCCTTTCAATAGAATTGCGGCTTCAATTGTAACACCTGTGCCTAAATCCACTTTAATAGACGTTAAGTTAGCCGTACCACGAATAGAGATAGGATCTAAGTAAATGCCTCGTGTTGGCGCAGGTATAACTAAACATGCGGAGTCTGTGGCATCATAGGATTTCCAGCGGTACTCTACTATAGGCTTTGGAACAACTAACTCACCGCCACCACGCCCGTGCAGGTAGTTAATAGCAGCTTGGAATGAAGGTCGATCATCGTAGACACCATCACCTTTTGAGCCGAACATCTCTACTGTAACTTCAGAGCAATCTAAGCGAATCCACCGACCAGTAGCAATTCCAGAAACTTGAAAAACTGTACCGCTATTTGCTGAAGATGTACTTGTAGCATCCCAAATAAAGTTACCACCACCCTTATATGGATTAAGTTCAATAAAAATGTCGGGTGAATGATAACTTTTTACAGCAACACGCATACCATTTTGCGGTGAAATTATGGCCAGCATGTCGGAGATGGAATCAACATAGCGATTATAATCATTAACCTGCTGCTGTGATAACCCGCTTGAATCCAAAATCGCGCTCGCTGGATGTGCTCCAGCCATATCAAGACCTGCCAGCTCGTTATGGGTTACAAGCTCAAGCTTCGCCGCTATTCCTGGGGGAATTTTGCCCTTGCCGTTAGACCCTTCGTATACGGAATCGGCAACCGATAAACCCTCTTTCCCGTAAGCCGTTAACGATCCCGGGAGTATGCTGCCCGCGGCTAATGCCGCACCGGCCATGCCGAAGGCCGTTAGCAGCTTTCTGCGGCTTACATGGGTGACGGGCTCCTCCGGCCGTTCCTGCTCCATACCTTTCCCAGCTTGCCACTCCATCTTTTCTGTTTGTAAAATAAGATTTGTTTCAGCAGCATTTGCCAGTGCGATAATGATACGTACGGTCATATTGATGCCAGTTGACTGCTTCGGTAGTGGTTTTTGCTGTGCAGGGTCAACATGCCCGATTGCAATCATTGCACCTGAACTGTCAAAAACAGCAATCTCTCGAATGGTAAAGCCGCCAACATCTGGTGGAATAGCTGACTCAAACATCAATGTATTTGGTGCCTGCGTATCATGGATTGGAGTAGAAGCAGTACCACGCCAAACTTCGTTAGCCAATGCCACCATATTTTCAGTCAAAACAGGATATGAGCCATTGCCATCACCAACGGCGACATGTGTAATCTCAAGCTGATTTTCAGAGGTTGCACTGGCTAATTTTGCTTGGCCAATTGCTGTTAATATTGCGCCTGTCATTAGTTATCCTCCCCCTTCTAAATCAATTTTGTTGATCATTGACATATTAGGAAATATAAAACGACACCTGGGTAAATCCCCAAATCAAAATCATTTGATTTGGGGACTATTCGTTACTTTTTCGCCTGAATCGCTTCGGCGATCTTCTTAGTCGCTTGCTCGTCGGCGTCTCGCAGAGCCGTATTCAGATCGGTTTCTCCGGCGATGACGGACATGACGGCGTTGTTCATCAAGCCCGTCGCGTAAGAATCAAACACGCCGGCACGGGCTGGCGCAGCGGGCTTTAGTGCAGCGATCGCGCTAACATTTTTCCCATTCCACTGCGCTACGTTACGGCCGAACGCCCCTTTCACCGCCTGGCTCTTCAGCGGCGTAATCGCGGCAAAGTCGGAGGTGATCGCCGTTTGCACTTCATCGGTCAAAAGATGGGCGATGCTTTGGAACGATTCATCCCGATGCTGGCTTGTCGGAGCTACCGTAATAATGACCGGGTATGGCTGCGAGCCGACGCCCGACAAGCTTTTCAGCTCCGGCAGGCTGACCGCGTCCCAGTTTATATTTTCCTCAGGCTTCGGAGCGTCAGAGTTGAACGCCAGGAACATGGCGCTTGTCTTCTCTTTGACGAAGACGTTCCGCGCATCGTTCATAAGCTTGGCGTCATAGCCCGGCGCTTTATACAACGGCAGCAGCGTGTTAATCCACGATTTCCACTGGTCGGTCTGCAAGGCGGCTTTCTCGCCCTTCTCGTCGGTATACGGAATAGAAGGCGGATTCACAACAAGCAACGGGTTTGGGCTAGCGACAAATCCGCGGTACTGCACGCCGCCATCGCTGCGCGTCAGCTTCGTCGCAACCTCCGCCACTTCTTCCCAAGTCATATGATTTTTCAAGTAAGGAACGCCGAATTTATCGAAAATATCTTTATTGTAATACAGCGTCAACCGCAAATCGTACAAGGGCAAGCCGTTCTGGTTTTTCCCGTCCACCTTCGCCGCTTCTACATATGAAGGCTCGAGTCGGCTGAGATCGTATTTATGTTTCGCGATCAGATCCGAGATATCGCCGCCGAACAGGTCGAGCAGGCTGGAACGGTAGTTGTTGACGGAGGAAATGATCAGATCGACTTTGCGCTGCTCGATAACGAGATTTTGCACATTCTTTCCTACGCTCTCCACCACTTCAAACTCATAATTGGGATACTTTTTCTGAATCTGACTGCCGTATCGGGTCATAAACCATTCCATGTTGCCGCCTTGTGGCGTGATGACGAGCAGCTTGACCGGCTTCGCCGGTTCCGCAGGCATATTGCTGCCCGGTATGGCAGTCCCTTCTGTTTTCGTGCCGCTTTCATTCCCGCCACCGCATCCAGCAATCAGCAAAACGATGGCCATCGCAACGGCTAATGCTGCACACTTCCATTTTTTCATATAGACCCACCCCATTGAATAAATTGGATTGCTTGAAACATGGTCTTGCAACTTTGTAACAATGTCGTACAGTTCGCTTACCTTCTTGGACTCCATCCAATAGGGCAAGCGGAAGAAGCCCAAATCGAGCTGCATTTCCTTAAGTAAAAGAACGAGTGTTCGGACTCCATTCTCGCGATACGGGCCGAGCGATTCGCCTTCCATCCGGTCCGGCTCGACTTACGACATCGAAGTAACCGATTGAATGTCGCCCCCTCACCCGATGAAGCACGTCAATCTGAGACAGCTCATGATAGCGCCACCCACCAGAAATTGACAGCGCTTACATCAAGAAAAAAACAAATCCTTGTCTTTTGACCGCACAAAAGCCGAATCACGCGCCTACAAAATCTTTCCACCTCCCAAAACTACCGATCTTCACTTTGTTTGTCACCCTTCGTTACCCATTTGGCTTATTGCCCACTCAAGCGCTCATGTGTTGCAAAGCCATTATCACACATGGACCTTCGGACAAAAAGCACGGATTGTGCAGTCGAGTACACATTTCCTCTGCACTTTCGAAACGCCTGCAAGATTCGTATTGACTGCGACCCAATACCCCCTATAATGGTAGCATGACACCGCGTAGTACAGCCTCTTTTCGAAGGGGTATCAGGTGAATATCGGTAAGGAAGGGACTCGTATGCAAGGTTCGCCAGATGCTTTCCGCCTCGTTCATTTGCTCACGACACTGAGGCTGTCCGATTTCGAATGTGGGACTTCCACGCTAGGCACGTATCGCGGCAAAAGCTACTACACTTCCATTCGCATCCAGCCGTGGGCGCTGCTGACTCAAATTACCGACGGGCCTGTACAAATTACGTTGGAGCATGAAACGTTTATCGTGAATCCGGGGCAAGCGCTGTATATACCGGCCAATCAGCCTTACAAGTTGCAACTGATCGACCGCGACATAGTCTCGCACTGGCTTAATTTCAATTTCACTGTATTTGAACATTTTCCGCTGCTAGAACTGTTCGATGTTCCTTATGTATCCCCTGTATCCATCGGAAACGAGGTAAGGAGGCTGCAAACACAAATTAACGAGCTCGTTCATGCTGAGCGGTCTGATCCCGGCGAGCTTCTACGCACAGCCAGCCTTGTGAAGCAGCTTATGTACGTCGTGCTGGAGCTGGTCATGTCATTTTCTCGCTACAAATCCGGGGGCATTGAGAAAATCAGTAAACTTCAGCGTTTCCAACCGGTACTCGATTATATCGAAAGCCATCTGAATGAGAAAATAATCATATCCCAGTTAGCCGGCCTGATGTTCATCTCTACATCGCATTTCCATAAAGAGTTCCAAGAGGCGTTCGGCGTTTCTCCGTTGCAATATATTCAATCGCAGCGATATAAGAAAGCGCAATCGTTGCTGGCTACTTCCGATTTGACGATCCATGAAATCGCAAATCGGGTCGGCTATGAACAGCCGTTTCCATTTACCCGCTTTTTCAAATCGCTGTACGGCGCAAGCCCCGGCCATTACAGGAAAATGATGATCGATCGGTTTAACTAACCATTCTCTTCCACCCAATCACGGTATGCCTGCCAGCGCAGGACGTAGCCTCGCTGGGAATGGATATCGCCGACATACAGCATACGTCGATGCCCGCAACGGATCAAGGAATCAGCCAACTGACAAGCCGCCTCGCAAACGTCCCAAACGACACTGTCCACCTGTGTTATAGTCCAAGCTCTTTAGACAAATCAGCAAGTGTAATACGTAAAAGATGTCTATAAAAGGAGGAATTCCTATGCGCATGACCAAGCTAAACAACGGCCTCACCATCGTGAGTCAACATAACGAACAAGCTTCCTCAACCATGCTCTGCTACTGGGTCAAGGCAGGCGGGCATTATGAATCCCAGCACCCGTATGGGACAGCACATTTTCTCGAACATATGCTGTTCAAGGGAACAAGCCTGCGGACGAAGGAGCAAATCTCTACCGATATCGAGCTGTACGGAGGTAGACTCGGTGCGGCGACCGGAACCGATCGGACACGTTACGTAGCTTATACCCCCTATGACAAGTGGAAGCAAGGGGTCGCGCTGCTCACGGATATGATGTTTCACTCCACCCTCCCTGACGACGAAATTATCTTGGAGAAAAAGATCGTGCTGGAGGAAATCCACCGGGCCAGCGACAGCCCCCGTGATCATGGGGCACGGACGATGATGCGGCTGCTCCGGGCGATGCACCCGGAACGCGCCAGCAACCTAGGAACGGAAGAGACGGTGTCAGGCTTAACCCGGGACGACTTGCGCCAGTTCCACGACCACTATTACAGACCGAGCAATATCGTGCTTGCGGCGACGGGGCATGTGCAGCATAACGAGTTGGTCAACTACGTGAGCACGCTGGATATCCCGGAACAGCCTTCTGTAGCAACCGAGCTAGGAAAGCTGCAGCCGTATGCGCTGAGCGGCGAGGTCGTCCATATTTCACGAGACATCCGGCAAGCACAGCTGCATTGGGGGATGTACGGGCCGGACACTTATAACGATACGAAGTACGCCGGGATCGTCGCCCTGCATATTCTTGGTTCCGGGCAAGCTTCCCGGCTGTGGCGGGATGTGCGAGGGGACAAAGGTCTTGCCTACGACGTATCGGCGAGCATTCATCCGATGATCTCCGAGGGGTTCATCACCGGCTTCGTCGCGACAGATCCGCTGCAGGTAGGGCAAGTGAAGGCGATCATCGCCGCGCAGTTGGACCGCATCCGTCAGGAGCCGCTGACCGCACTGGAGCTGGAACGAGCGCAGAGCGCCGTGACCGGGCGGCATCTGATCGCGCAGGACAGTACCGAAGCGATCAATGCCAATCTGGCCGTACAGCAGCTGTATGGCCTGAATACCGATGCGCGCTACTTCGCCGAACGGATTCACGGCGTAACCGCCGATGAGGTGCTGGCGTTCGCGCAGACGTATCTGGCGCCCGAACGCATGCTGTACGTGCAGGTCAGCCGCGAGGCGGACATGTCAGTCACAAGCGGCAGCAGCCTTCCTGCTAGTTAGTATTGTCAGTACACATTCAAAAGGCTGTCCATGGCGTGACCCGTAAACCCGCACAGTGCTTGAACTACGACCAAAACCCATACATACACGTATGGCTTTTGGTCGTTTTGTTCATCACCATGTTCATAGTTACGTCTCTGTTGCTCGATCCTTACGGACCCAGCGGACCTTATTTTACACAATTCCATGCATTCGGGCTCCATTACAAGCAAATAAGGTATTCTGGGTCCGATAGAAAGCAATTCGACTCTATATTTAACAAATAAGGGCTTCTGTGTCCGTTTGGGTTACGCCTAGAGTTGCCTTTTCCAATCCATCCCCGAAAATTTATGTCCTTTTAAGGTTGTCGTCCGATCTTCTAAAAGTATGTTAAGGTTCGTGCGCTATAATGGAGCCGAATTCTACGGACTTTTTCTGATGAAGGAGATACATAGATTATGAGAGTGTTGATTGTGGAAGACGAACTTCCGTTGCTGACAGCGATCGCTCAGCTGTTCCGCGAGGAAGGGTACATGGTGGATGTCGCCTCAGCAGGCGATGAAGGGCTGTATTACGCCGAGACAGGCATCTATGACTTGCTCATACTGGATATTATGCTGCCGGAGCTGGACGGGCTTCAACTGCTTCAGACGATTCGTGATCGAACGATCGATACCCCGGCACTATTGCTTTCGGCTAAGGATAGCGTAGAAGACCGGGTGAAGGGGCTGAATACAGGAGCTGATGACTATGTGGTCAAGCCATTCGCCGTCCCTGAGCTGCTGGCGAGAGCCCGAGCGCTATTGCGACGGAAACCCCAGGCAGGATCAGAGAGTGAATACAGCTACGACACCCTCCGGTTGGATCCGTTGCAGCCTGAGGCTTGGTTCGAGGATACCTTGCTCCAGCTGTCGACCAAGGAATACGAGCTGCTGCAATACTTCGTCCGTAACCGGGAGCAGATTGTGACGCGCGAGCAGCTGTTCGACCGGGTATGGGGGCTCGACTCCGAGGCCGGCCTGAGTCTTGTCGATCTATACGTCCATTATTTGCGCAAAAAACTGATGGCAGCCGGTTGTCAAGGATGGATTCGTACGGTCCGGGGCGTCGGCTTCATGCTTAGGAGGAATTAACGATGTTCCAACAAATGAAGACACGGCTCGCGTTCAGCTATGCGGCTCTCTTCTTACTTATCTTGGCGGCTCTTGGTACGGCTATCTACGTGTTTGTCGAAAACCACCTGCTATCCAAGGTGGATGCCACGTTGACTCAACAGATGAAGGAGGACCGTGCGATCGGCGGCAGCATCTCCATCTCAGCCCAGAGCTTCGCCACCCTCCCCGTCGAAGGCACCGTCGCGGTTCCCACGGTGGTACCCGTCACGTCGATCCGGCCAGCCGCAATCGTCATGGATCCGCGCATCTTCCTTGTGTATAAGAGCACCCAGGGCGCATTCCTGACTTCGCTCGCCAACAACATGGAATTGGAGCCTGACACGCTGGATACGATGATCGGGGAAGCAGACGAACGTCCGCTCAGCACCGTTCATGTGGACGGTCACAGCTATCGGGTGAGTGCTTCACCCGTTCAACTGTCTGATCTCCCCGTCAACAGCGTACGAATAGACACCACCAGTACCATGAGCAACATGAGTATTACGAGTACCACGAGCGCCCGTGCTGTAGCTGCGGTAACGTCCTCCTACGCCATCATGAGCATCGATTCGGAGATGAACATGCTAAAGAGCCTGCTTATCGTTCTCGCCATTGCGGGAGGGGTCGGCTGCATTCTCGTCATAATGGCCGGCTATTACATGGCCGGCAGAGCACTGGTGCCGATCCGGGACGCTTGGGAACGCCAGCAGCAATTCGTGGCAGACGCGTCTCATGAGTTGCGGACCCCTCTAGCTGTTATGAGCGCGAACGCCGAGATGCTGCTGCGCCATCCCGATCATACGATCGAGCAGGAAAGCCATGTCATCGCTCCTATTCTGAAGGAGATCAGGCGGCTATCGAAGCTCGTCACGCAGTTACTCACACTGGCACGTTCGGACTCTAACCAACTGGAGCTGAATCGAGTGCCGCTATTGTTGAACGAGCAGTTGGCTGAAGCGGCGGAGTCGTTCCGTCCGCTCTGCGAGCTGAACCAGGTCACCCTGGAGACCGACTTGAGTAGCACCGTCCCGTTCTCCGGCGATGAAGAGCGGTTGCGACAATTGGTCGTCATCCTGCTGGATAATGCTCTCAAGCATACTCCACCCCAAGGCAGCATCCGGATATCCTGCGTGAAGACCGGCTCCACCATCAAGTGTGTGGTGTCCGATACAGGCATAGGGATCAAACCGAAGGACTTGACCCACATATTCGACCGCTTCTATCGAGGTGATGAGGCACGGCATCGAGCTGACGGGGGAACCGGGCTCGGCCTCACGATCGCGAGATGGATTGTCGAGAAGCACGGGGGTACGATTCAAGCATCCAGCACATGGGGGCAAGGAACGATCATGACCATTCAACTGCCCTTGAAATGACTGAAATGAAATCGGCCCTGGATTGTATTCCACAATGAATCGACAGCCTATCTCATTAGCCCTTGTGGACACAGGAACCGTTATTCGTCCGTTTCAGCCCCTCTCAAAAGTAATTACGGACACAGGAGCCACTATTCATTTACAATTAGCTCCTATTGTCGCTTCCCGAGACGAATAGCGCATCCTATGTCCGTCAGGTCTGTCTATACCTGCTTATTAAACCAAATAACGTCTTTCAGGTCCGCAACGAAGGCTTCATCTTTAATTTCATACAGGTCAAACCCTGAATACCAAGTAGCGCCATGGAAGTCTAATGGATTCAAAAAAACCTTTAAGGTTGTTCAAAAATTAACTTAAGTTTGATCCTCCATAATGGGCTTATGTCAGCGGGACACCCGCCAAGACAAAATCCATAATAGAGAGAAAGAAGGTTAGAGAATCATGAAGAAAAAGACAAAAGGTTGGATGGCACTTGGAGTAACAGCGGTACTTGCGGCAGCAATCCCAATGGGAGCTAATGCGGCTGAGGTGAATACGGGCGAAGGCTTGAGTAGCTCTGCGATTGCCGTGAAAACGTTCAACATCTCAGAGGATCGGCTGAACTCGCCGGGTAAAACCTCCACCACAGGATCCGCCATGAGCATTCGAATCGGAGTTTCTGCCGAAATTGCCAAGCTGCTAGGTGTCGATAGCGATACCCTGAGTAAGGAATTGGAATCCGGCAAATCGCTGCTGGAAATCGCGGAGAGTCGCGGAGTAAGCAAGGAGTCGCTCTTGGAAGCACAAGTCAGTGCGCTCACCAAGCCGCTGGAGGATGCTGTTAAGGCAGGCCGGCTGACGCAGGAGAAAGCCGATCAGTTGAAGGCCAACTTGATCAAAAACGCGGAAGCGATCATCACTAACAAAGGCATCGCATCAATTGCACCCATGATGCCAGTGCAAGGGAATATGAGCTCATCGGTCACCGTGAGCATCGCACCTGACCAAGAACTGCTTACATTCCTGGGCATCGATAAGGAAACGTTCCAATCGGAGCTCAAGAACGGCAAGTCGTTGCTACAGATCGCGGAGACCAAGGGCATCACGAAAGCACAGCTGATTGAATTCGAATCGAAGCAATTCGCCGCCAACATCGACCAAGCTGTGAAAGCTGGCCGATTGACAGATGAGCAGGCGGCCAAGATCAAGGAAGATTTCGCGAAGCATGCAGAACAGCGTCTGGACGGAAAAGCTATATTCGCTCTGCCGACAGGAAGCGCGACCAGCATTCAAGGCGGAGTCCAAATGTTAGACAGTATTACGATTGATAAGCTGTCATCGATAGGAGATTTGCCCCAGCTGCCGGGGGTTGAAGGTCACGCCATTGCTGTGAGCATCTTGCCTGATCAAGAGCTGCTTACATTCCTAGGCATCGATAAGGAGACGTTCCAGTCGGAGATCAAAAATGGCAAGTCGTTGCTACAGATCGCGGAGTCCAAGGGTATCACGAAAACGCAGTTGATCGAATTCGAATCGAAGCAATTCGTCGCTAACATCGACCAAGCCGTGCAGGCTGGCACAATGACCGAAGAGCAGGCAACGAAGCTGAAAGAGAACTTCGCTGCAAGCGCAGAGCAGCGGCTGACTGGTGGACCTGGCTTCGCTTTACCGGTCCGAATCGAACACTTCGATCGATCGAATCTGAACGATCAAGCATACGAGCTTGTACCAGCACTACCGATGGAGGGCCAGGTCTTCTTCACGACCATCTCAAACACGGCCGATTCGCAAGCTTAACCCTAATCCTATACTGCGTCGCGCCCCTCACCCTCTTGGAAGGCGGGGGCGCGATGCTTGTTTGCTCCGCTGGTCCAGCCATCCTGTCCAGATCGACCTCATCAATGTCCTGATTCGCAATGATTCCATACGTGGATTAGATTATGATAAAGAGAAACGGTTTTGATGGGGTCGAAATTCCAACAGGGAGGCGAAGCAATTAATGGTCAAGATGATCAAAATTGGCGTGCTTGGATTCGCTCATGGACATGTTACGAGTTATAGCAAAGAGTGGATCAATCGACCGGAGCTCGGAATTACCGTAGCAGCAGGCTGGGATCACGATGCGGCACGGTTGGAAACGGCACGTACGACACTCGGTCTGGACAGTTACGATGAAGTGGAGCAGCTGCTTGCCCGTGGCGATATCCAAGCGGTCGTCATCGGCTCCGAAACGTCACTGCATGCGGAGCTCGTAGAGCTTGCCGCAGCGAAGGGGAAAGCCGTCGTGCTGCAGAAGCCGATCGCGCTCACATTCGCGGAGGCCGAGCGGATCGTGGCTGCCGTTAACCGGCATGGCATCCCGTTCACGATGGCGTGGCAAATGCGGGTCGATCCGCAAAATGCACAGATGAAGGCGATGCTTGCAAGCGGCGAATTCGGCCAAGTGTTCATGGTTCGCAGAAGGCATGGGCTGGCCATGGGATTGAACGCCGACTTCGCTAGCTCCTGGCACGTTCATCCCGACTACAATCGCGATATATGGGCTGACGATTCCGCGCATCCACTTGATTTCTTCCATTGGCTTCTCGGTGTGCCGGACAGTGTGACGGCGGAATTAGGATCGTTGTATAACCCGCGCATTCCAAACGACAACGGTATCGCCATATTCCGCTATCCGGGCGGTCCACTTGCCGAAGTTAGTTGCTCATTCACGTGTACAGCTGCCGAGAATACGACAGAAATCGTCTGCGAGTGGGGTACGATTGTCCAGAATTACGGCGATGCGGTCAGTTGCAATGTACCGCGTCCGGAAGGTGGAGCAGGGTTGAAATGGTATAAGCCGGCCGATGGGAAATGGACGGTCAGCGACATCGCCTCACCGCCGAATCATGGCCACCGCATCCAGGCGCTGGCCCAACCGCTGGCCGAATTCCTGCATGGGGAACGATTGCCAATTGCCACGGCGGAGGAAGGCTTGACCACGCTGCGGATGGTGCTTGCCACATATGTCTCCTCACGTGAAGGGCGAAGGGTTCGGCTGGACGATCCTGCGATCAAGCTAGTGTAGCACACACGAAGGCATTCCAGAACTCGCCGTGTCATCCAGGTATAACGCACAAGGCTAAGCGCCGCACGGCGTCCTTTGACGCCGTGCGTTTGCCGAGACGATGAACAATCAGCGAAGTTAATCATTCTGAATCGAGAGGAAAAGGCCCCCACTCACTTCTTACACCACTCCAACAGACGTTCTGCATTGCGGGAAGCAATCTGTTCCACGTCGTCTTGCGTGGCATCGGTATACTTCAGCTTCGACAGCACCGACTCCGGGATGAAGAATGGCGTATGCGAGCCGAATACAATTCGGTCCAGCGTGTACTTGTCCTTCAAATGCAACGTGACGTCCACGTTCTCGAGGCTCGCCAACTCTACATATACGTTGTGCACGGAGTTCAGCACCTCTGCGAGTTCGGAGATGACCGGATTGCTCAGCACGAACAACTGCTCCGGGAAGTACGACAATACCTTGACGACGCGGACGATGTCCGGATCTACCACATTCAGCAGTGGATACATCCCGCGCTTGTCTTCGACCCGCATCTGCAAGCTGATTAAAAGCTTGTGCTGCTGAGTCAGCTTGACGAGCGGCTCCAGTGTGGACTCACTAATGTCGTACATGTGGTAGCTCGGCAGCAGCTTCACCATGCGGACGCGGCCGTCCTGCACGGCTAGCTCTACGACTTCGGACCAATTGGCATACGAAAGGTCCACGACGAGCACCGGGGAATAGAATTCATCGCCCTGTGTGGCCTCCAGCAACGCCTTGTTCGACCGCATCGGGTCCTGCTCCAGAATCGCTTCAATCGGCGCGACGAATGCCTGCTTCACATTCAAGGATTGCAGCTTCTCCTTCAAGGCCGGGAGCTCCGTATAGCGCAACTTCAGAAACGGCCAATTCCCCGTCCAAGTTGCCATATCAATCACCTTGTTCAGATGCTTCGCCATCGGTTAAGCCCCTCCTTTGCGGAAAAACTGCAGAGCATTACGGAACAGCACTTTGTCCCTGTCTTCCTGCGACATCGCTACGGAATCAATCCGCGCGAGTTGCGTAGAGAAGGCGCGGATCGGATAGTCGGAGCCGTACAGCACGCGATCCGGCCCCAATTCCTTCAGGGCATACTCCAAGTAGCCTTCTTCCGGCTGCGAGCCGGACGTGTCGAGATACACGTTCGGAAGCATCTTGATGTCCTGGACACCGCGAAGCTTCGCTCCCGTTAAGTGCGCCATCAGGATGCGCAAATTCGGATGCTTGCGGGCCATGCGGGCAACGTCCGCCGGCGTCGATTCGAACGTAGTGCGCTCCGTGCTCTTGTACCAGCTGTGGAAGAGCAGCGGGATGTCGTGATGCTCCAGGAAATTGTAGATCGGCTCATACCGCTCGTCATCCGCTATCATCGAGATATGGAATTTGGCCCCGATAATAGGACCATTCAGTATATACTTCTCCATCAGCTTCAATGTGAAATCACTGGGCAAGGACGGATTTATGAATAATAGCGGCAGGAAAATATCCGGATAGGCGTTGGCCATTTCCACAAGCATGTCTGCTTGAAACGTCATGTCGGCCTGATTCGGAAATATATTACCGGCGAACTGTGGGTGCGACATCAGACAAGTCTTCTCGATCCCCATCATCTGCATGTGATACAACGTTTGCTGGACAAGCGGTTCCCATCGCTGCTCTCTGGTGAAGCAGAGATGGAGATGGCTGTCGATAATCATGATGAATAACTCCTCTCCTAGGCAAAACTTTATAGCAAAACAATCTTGTATTTGACCTGTATGCATGTTCCTACTTGTATTGTAAGTACGTGTGAAATAGCTGTCAATGGAAATAAGCGAAAAGAAGCCGCCAGCTGCCACTTCATAGTGGTTCTGGGGCTTCTTCAGCGCTACAGCGATTGTTCGGAACTGATCTTACAGATGTACGCCCGCCGGGAATCCGTCATAGTCATCACCGGAAGGATCGAAGTCGGGGGCTTCGGCGGATGACATTTCATCAGCGATGCTGTCCTCATTGACCAAGTGCGCAGGAATCGGAACCATATCCATCCCGTAAGCGGTATTGAATAGCTGCCCGCCGGTCACAACCTGTTGCCGATCATTCTCAGATGTGCTGCCAAATTCCTGGTTCTCTCCCGTTCCAGCTTCTGCCGCGATCAGATCGCCGCCGTGCGCCTGTGCGATTTCTAACGCGGATGTCAATTCACTGTGATCCACGAATACTTGGACTACCGCTTGATCAGCCTGCTCGGCTCGATGAACGTGGTACCCGATTTCCTTCAACGTATCGTACGCTAGTGCAGCAGACTTCCTGTCCTGAAACTGAAAAATCATGGGAACATGACTCATGGATAAGCCTCCTTTTTAAACGATTCAATCATCGTCTCGGCAAACGCACGGCGTCAAAGGACGCCTTTTGGCGTTTATCTTTGGTTAGCTTTTCCATCACCCCCACAAACGATTCATGTGTGCTGTATCCCTACAGCTTCTTGAACAATACGTAGCAGCTCCGCATGATTGTCAGGATGTGCACATACCAAGTACGGCTCGGCTGAGCATATCCCGGTTACCGGCTGGCCGTTGAAGTCAGTGACCCGAACTCCTGCTTCGCGCGCAAGCAGCATACCTGCATACAAGTCACAACCTTCCGAGTTGTACAAGACGATGCCCTGGATGTCGCCGCGAGCAAGCATAGCCCATGTGAGCGATGGCGCCCACACGCGCAGCACGCGCTTCAGCCGCGACTCCAGCGTATGCCGCAGATTCAGGCAGGTCTGGTCGGTCTTGCCGACCCCGTGCCCCTGAATCCAGGAGATCGTCGCTTTGCGCAGATCAGCTGCAGGCTTGGCTGCAATCGGTTCGCCATTCCGGGTCGAGCCGCTGCCCGCGATAGCCGTGTACAGATTGCCCAGGTTCGAATCGTATACGACCCCAAGTACAGGCTCGCCGCCCACACTCACCGAGATGGACACCCCGTACAGCGGAATGCCGAGCGCATAATTGTTCGTTCCGTCCAATGGGTCGACGTGCCAGAGTACATCTGTATCAGCTGTACCGCCGCCTGTGTGTCCTGCTTCCTCGCTATCAATAGCGTGCTCTGGGAAGCTGCTGCGAATGCGGTAAACGATCATCGTGTCTGTGTGCAGATCCACCTCGGTCACGAGATCACCGTTGTCCCCTTTATGATCCACCGAGAGAGCTCCTCCGAAGCGCTCCCGGGCATACTCTCCCGCGTCCTTCGCTGCCTTCTCCGCTACCTTGATCGCTTCACTTACCCAGCTTATCCTCATACTCATACGAATGCATCTCCCTTACGTCATCTGATCGGCTGATAAGTGTAGTTTACGGCAAGATGACTATAGCGAACAACCCCTTCCATAGAAAGGGGCTGCTCGCATTGTCAATGTATGGCGGAGACTACTTCAAATTCTCGTTCAGCTTGATGACATACAGTTCGCTTGGGGTAGCATTCAATTGCAGCTCACCCTTCTCGTTATACCCGTCCACGCCGAAGTCGTTGTCGTTCACAATCGCGATCCGCTGGTTGTCGATGGCTGCGATGCCCTCCATCTTCTCATACGGGTAGCCAAGCTTAGTCATGTCGACGACCAGTTCCTTCGAGATCGGCACGATGCCTTTTTCCTTCAACTGGCTTACGCTGAGTGACTCGAGGTTATCGCTTGTTGTCGTGCCCAGAATGTTCGTCGCCTTGGCGAAATCGGACTTGTAAATCCGCTTAAGCTGCGCTTCCTTACCTACATTCTTGTCGCGTTCGTCTACAAGCAGCACGTCAGCTGTAAGGGCGGACAGATCGCTGATCACGACGTCCTTCTGCGCTACCTTCACGAACTGCGATGCTTGCTCCGCTACATATACGTACTCGCCGATCACTTTCTTCGTAGCCAAGTCCATCTTCAGCACGCGCAGGTTGCGTGAAGCATCGCTCACCTTCTTGTCGGGGTTGGCTAGAGGGCTCTGAATGGAGGCGTACAAATACTTACCATCCGGCGTTATCGTTACCCCTTCGAAGCCACGATTCGATACCCGCTTCGCATATACCGCAGGCAAGGTGTCGAACAGCTCGGTTTGAGCGCCGGCTGTGACCAGTGCGTCCTTCGTTCCTTGCGGGATGTAACGGCCCACGATCGTTCCGTCGCGCTTCACTTGTACAAGGGATGGACGGTATTCGTCGCTCAACCAGAACGTGTCATCTGTAGGATTGTAGCCGATCCCTTCAAGATCAAGCCCATCTGGATCATAGGCCAATTGCTTCGTTGCTGTGCCGTCGTAAGGAACTTCGTCTACACCTTTCAAGTTCGACACACCCGAGATAAAGTTCGTGCCCGTAAAACTATCTGTCTTGCCTGCCGGCAGGTGGAGCTGAATCGTCTCTAATATTTCAATCACGCCACCAGATGCTTTGATCTTATACAAGCGTGGGATGTATTGCTCAACCGGGAACGTGCGCAGCTTGTCTTTGCCGAACTCGCCGTTCGGGCCACGGTCAGCGAGTGTATAGAACACATCGGCAGGATCAGTCGGCAGGTGAAGCAGACCGGAGAATCCGCCTTCCTTGATTTCCGTGCTGCCCAGCTTAGCTGGATTCTTCCATTGGTGTATCGCTTCTACAGTTGGTGCATCCTTCAAGCGGATCGATTGATTCCAGTCGTCCCACTCCACTTGCTTGCCCAGTATGTCGCCCAGTGCACGTAGTGGTACATATGTACTGCCGTCAATCACGACTGGATCTTTTTCCAGCGTTACCGATTTGCCGTTCGAGACGATCGGGAATTTCACAGCAATGGCTTCCAGCGCAGCCGATCCCGCGTTGACAGCTTGCGTACCGCCCAGTGTTAACGCCGCTAGCGACAAGAATATCCATCTTCTCTTCATCTTAAACCGCTTCCTCATTTGTCGTCGTCCCCCTGCTACTAGTCAGTTTCTAGTTCCACATGACCAGCATACGGGAGAATGATTTGCGGCATGTAAAGCATGAGTTAAGATATTGTGAAGACTCGGCAATTCCATATTGACTGGGGTGTGATGCAGGATTATGATTCAGCTAGAACTGGCAGTACGGAATAGAAGATTGGACTACGATAGGAGGAGTTGCTTACTATGCAAGCGACGTTCTATGCGGGCACAGCCAAGGTCGATATTACGCCAGAACATCCGATTCATCTCATTCCGACTAGCGATTCACCACGGACAAACTTAGGCACGGTACGCCGCCTCTACGCCAGGATCATCGTTACCAGGCAGAAGGACCAACAGGGGACAGAACAAGACGCCGTCATCGTCTCAATTGACAGTCTGATGATACCACTCACTTGTGTTGCTAGCCTAAGGGCACGCATTTATAACAAGTGGAAGATCGACAGATCAGCGGTCATGCTGCACGTCACACATACCCATTCCGCGCCTTTTCCTACTTACGGTCTATACGCAGCGGCTTACGACAGTTCGCTGGATAAAGAGTTTGATGACTATATCCGGGGGCTGGAGGACGCGGTGATCGCCGGGATCGGAACCGCAATAGCTGCGCTTGAAGAAGTAACTGTAGAACGAGGCAGCGGGCAATGTGGCTTTTCCTCCTACAGGCGCAAGCAGGTAGAAGGGCAATGGGTGATGGCCCCTGACGAACAGGGTCCGAAGGATCCTGAAGTGACAGTCATCCGCTTCAAACGTGCAGTAGGTACGACTCTAGCCTTGATAGTCCAATATGCTTGCCATCCGACGATAACATACGACGATTACATCTCGCCTGATTATCCAGGCACCGCCATGGAACAAATCGAACAGCAGCTCGGGGATGACGTGGTATCCTTGTTCCTGCAAGGCTGCAGCGGTGATATTCGACCGGGTCTGATTCGAGACGGCAACTATTATATCGGTACAGATGCGGATGTTGTCCGCTTGGCACAGATGCTGTCTGATGAGACGATGGCCATTGTGGAGCGTCCCATGCAGCCCGTCACACCCTCCGGTATCGTCTGCCGTGAGCTTAGCGTTGAGCTCCCGTTTCGTTCGGTGCCTACATTGGAGGAGCTTGCCGCATACCGGGATGATTCGGGGGATCGGGGAAAATGGAGCCGCAAGCTTCTTGCGAACCCAGAATTCCTGATGCGCTCCGGAACACTGGAGATGACCTACATCCACCTAGCGGATGAACTGTCGTTCCTCGCGATGAGCGGGGAGATGGTTGCCGATTATGGGCATTTCATCAAAGCTGCCAGTACGGGAAATGTTATACCGATTGGCTACACCAACGGTATCGCCGGCTATGTGCCGACAGCCAGACAGCTTGCCGAAGGTGGCTATGAAGCGGCCGATTTTTTTTATAGACATGGACTCCCGTCGCCCTACGACGATTGTATTGAAGAAACTATCAAGCAAGGGATTGCCACACTGATCGGGAGAAGAACCCTATGAACTACTTAATCATGACGGATCTCGAAGGGGCAGCCGGTGTCGATTCCTTTCGGCAGACTAGAACCCATGACCTAGCTGAGAAAGGAGCGGCGATGAAGCAGCTAGCGCGGGAAGTGAACGCCTGTGTGGAAGGCATTCAAGCGGTCGATTCTAACGCGATCGTGGATGTCATCGATGGGCATGGAACGGGCGGCTTGTTTCCAGAAGACTTGATCGGCAGCCATTATGTACGCTACTCGGACTTTAAACACGAGCTCAAGAAGTACGCCGCCTTATTGTATGTCGGGCAGCATGCTATGGCGGGGACGATCGATGCCCCGTTGTGTCATACATACTCTTCGCTGAGGGTCCAGTATTACCGGTTGAACGACGTCTATATCGGTGAATTCGCAGCATTCGCCAATTATGCCGGACTGAACGGTGTGCCAACCATATTCCTTGCTGGCGACGATAAGGCAGCCTTGGAAGCGCAAATGTTCATCCCGCAGATCGAAACGTCCGTGACGAAATACGGCAAAGGTATCGAAGCAGCCGAACATCTACAACCGGACGAAGCCTGTCGTGTCATCCGAGAAGGAGCGGCTCAAGCCGTGCGGCGACTCGTCGAGATCCCGCCATTCGCCCGGTTTCAGCCGCCCTATGTCTTCGAAGCTCGCAATTATGAACCAGTGGACTCAGCAGCGCTCGCGAACATGCCAAACGCTTATCTCGTTGATGAACGGACATTCCGAATCGAGACGATGAACTATCGGGAACTGCCGTTTTTTTAACGGCAGAAGGCTGCCATTTTGACTGGCAGCCTTCCTGATCATATTAAGCCTTAACCGTCGGGTATTTCAATTCCTTATACTGGACGGCAAAAGCTGCCCCATCATACCCCTCATACGATTCCGGAATGTCGCTCAGCAGTACAGGCTGTCCTTGACGCTCAAGCGACAGCTTGGCTGCGATCGCCGCCAGTTCCACTTCCACAAGCTGTTCAAGCGGCAGCGGAGCCGCTGTTTCCTCAGCGAAATATTGCAATATTTTTTCCAGCAACGCCTGATATAGCTTCCCATTGTCTACTTGGATGTAATCCACTTTCTTCTGGGTCACCACATTAGCATAGAACGGAAGGTAGCCTGACGTTTTCCCCACGCTCACGATCCCCTTCCGACCGTCCGCCCAAGTGAATTCAACCTGCTGCTGACCCGACGTCCCCAGGTGGCGAACCTGCTTGACTCCCGGCCCGACCAAGCCGTGCAGCATGGAATAAGCATGTATGCCGTAGTTAAACTCATCGACAGCGCAGCCTACCAGTGCATATACCCACTCGTCTGCTGGAATGTTCTGTGCAAGCCAATTCTCGACCTCAACGCAATAGCGAAGCGCCGAGCCGCCAGTAAGTGCAGCACCTTGCTTGCTCCATTCGAGCAGCTGTCGCAAATCACGCACGTTGCCAGCCAGCGGCTTATCGATGAACACGCCCTTGCCAGCCTCGATAAACGGACGCGCACGCTCCACATGCACATCCCAATTGCAACTATGGATGAGCACCATGTCCACAGATCGCGCCATGTCCGTAAGCGATGTATACACTTCGTCTATCCCTTGCTCAAGAGCGAACGACTCCGCATAGCCTTCCGGATTCACCGCACCGCCATCGAACACAGCCGTAACCTCGTGGCCCATGGAGCGTATAATCGGCAGAAAGCTCTTCGGGTGAGACGTATCGAGATCGACCATCCCTATCTTCAGTTGTTTCATTATTTCGTTACCTCCGTGACTGGAATCGTGGACAGCGCTTGCTCTACTACGGCTTTGATCGGTTCGGGCTTACCGCTCTTCAGTGACTCAATCGCCTGCAGAATCATCAAGGTCGCATACAAGCCGTCGACATGATCGATTAACGGTGGAGTATCGTCTTGTATGCATTGGATGAATGCCCGATTCTCCTCCAGAAATCCAGATTCGCTCCCTTTGTAGACGACGGTTGGCTGGCCTGCTTCCTGGTAGGTTAATGTCGTTAAGCGATCGCAGATCGTGATCGACTTCCCTTCCGCGAATAGCTGCATGAAGAACTTACTCGTCAGCTCCGGGCAATTGCAATCGCCCTGCACCAGGTTCCCAGCTGTCCCGTTATCGAACCGATATACGGCAACCAAGTTATCGATGACACCGGATTTTTGATAGTAGTTGCCGCCAGCCGCATATACTTCCACTGGTTCTCCGCCGGCGACAAACCGCAAGATGTCTGTCGAGTGGCAGCCCTGGCTGATGACGTTGCCGCCACCCATGATCGGATCGTTCGCCCACATGCTATCTGGCCACCGGCCATCCATCATCTGCATCGTAACCATGACGGGCTGAGGAATGAGTTCCTTCGCCTTCCACAGCATATCGAAGTAGCGCATCTTGAACGCTGTGAACAGCTTCTTCCCGCTCTTAGTCACAGCCGCGCCAATCCGCAGGCACTCCTCCAAGTTCATGGCGAGCGGCTTCTCAACAAGGACGTGCTTACCCGCTTCCAAAGCCCGGATGCAATATTCGGCGTGTGTATCGTGTAACGTCGTTACGTAGATCGCATCCAGAGTCGGATCAGCGACCAGCTTGCTGACGTCACTTGTTGCGTAATCGCCGCCGAACTTCTCCAGCAACTTCTGTGCATTTTGCTCGAATACGTCGGCATACGCGGCAAGCTCCACCCCCTCTAACTGTTGGATACATTCCGCATGCGTTCTACCCAGATTGCCACATCCGATGATACCGACTCTTACGTTTGCCATGGATACACCTGTCCTTTTCTAATGAATTAACATCGATCTAACCCAAGTCTCTGCTGTACATGAGTATCAAAAAAAGTAAATCATTGCGGTCTGCTGTATATCTTACTGTATATTTATGAGATCAGTTTACTCAATCACCCAAAATACTGTCAACACTTTTCTTTCATATACAGCAACCTACTGTACAATCGATTTCTTTTTCAGTATGATTCCTGTAGAGACTTCGAAAGGTTTGGCGATTATGGACAAAATCGGTAAGACAAGCCGCACCACATTTCATACCCGGTTGAACGAGATGGTCAAGCAGCTGCGCGATCAGATTCGGGGCGGCGACTACAGACCGGGCGACTATTTGCCTTCAGAAACTTCACTTGTGAAGCAATATAAACTCAGCAACAAATCTGTGCGCAAAGGGCTGGAGCAGCTAATCCGTGATGGGCTTGTCGTGAAGATCAATCGGATCGGGAGCCAAGTGACAGAGCTTGCTGCCGATACCGGCACTATGGTCACGCTGATCTTCGGCTGTCATTCATCCATTGAGCGAGACATTCACTTGTCGGTGCTGCTGGACGACTTCCATAACCTCCATCCTTCGATCCGTGTCAGAACGGTTCGCTTAGTATCCGGCGACTATCGAGGAACTGCCCGGGAGTATTTGCAGAATGAGAGCTTGGACCTATTCACGATCAATAACATGGATTTCATGTTCAGCGTCGACAACGACTCCACGCAGTTACTGGAGCCGCTCGATCCTGATCCGGGCTGTTATGGCTTCGCGAACGATGTCTTCCTGAGCGGGGAGAAGCTGCTAGCGCGGCCGATCGTCTTCTCCCCGATTCTGCTCGCCTATAATCGCGATCACTTCCGTGAAGCAGGCGTTCCAGAGCCTGACGGCAGTTGGACTTGGGATGAAGCGCTCCGGCATGCTGCAGCCTTAACCGTTCCAGGCAAGCGCCACGGGCTGTATTTCCACCTCATGTCGGACAACCGTTGGCCTGCGTTTCTGCTACAGAGCGGCATGCGCTTCGAGCCGGATGAGTCGGGTGTCGTGCAGTTGAAAGGTACCCGGATGATGGCGAGCATCCGCTTATGCAAGCAGATCGTAACCGACAGCTCCTTGTTCCCAACCTATATGTCCGAGAACAACGACGACGTTAATGAGCTGTTCATGCAAGGCAAGGTGTCGATGATTATGACGAACTACATGACCCTTAACGAGATCAAGCATTCAGACATCGACTACGACATCTCTCCCTTGCCCTACTTGTTCGAGCCTCGTTCTCTGCTGAATGTAATCGGCGTAGCGGTGAACAAGGCATCACTCGTCAAGGAAGCCGCGAAGCTGCTAGCTGATTATCTCGCCTCTCCCAGGGCCCAGCAGATTATCCGGCAGCGCACACTAAGCCTACCTGCGCGGAAGCAGGTGGCGGAAGCACCGATCGACCCAACTGTAGACGCGATGAATCGACCGTCTCGGTATTTTCTATTCCGGGAAATCATGTTCTCTTATCGGCTGCATCGAGAGCTTAATCTCCCGATCCGCGCTCTTCCACAGTTCCGACAGCTGCTTAAGAAATATTGGGCGGATTTAATTACGGAGGAAGAGTTGTACGAGCAGGCGGGCGTACTGTGGATGGAAGATAAGGGCTTGTAACACAATAAAGGCTACCCTCAAGGTCTGAATCGACCTTTAAGGATAGCCTTTGTTTATTAACGGAGAATCTTATTTCAACAACTGCAGAACGCCCTGCGGCTGCTGGTTCGCTTGCGCCAGCATCGCTTGTGCCGCTTGCGACAAGATGTTGTCCTTCGTGAATCCCAGCATTTCCTTCGCCATATCGACATCGCGAATTCTCGATTCAGAAGCAGTCAAGTTCTCGCTTGAGGTGCCAAGGTTATGGATCGTATGCTCGAGCCGATAGTTACGAACCTGATCGGTTACAAATAGTCCAAAAGTCGTATCCCCGACAGCCTCGTTCGTGCCGCCCGATGGCCGCGCCGGGGGCTGTAACGCGGATTCAATGGCAGCGGCCGGAATCCCTGCCTATATCTCCACGCTTCTGGCTCTAGCTCGAACGTTTCCGCTACACAAAAAAAAGCACGAGCCTAAGCCAGGCCCGTACCGCTAAAACTTCCTTACATTACGCGTTTAGCCCCAATAAACCGGGACCCCCAGTAGCTGCTGTTGAGCGAGTCAATTTGCACGCCTCTTGAGGTAGTCGCGGATATAAATCGCTCATCCCCCATGTAAATGCCTACATGCGTGGTTACTTTCCCGATATTGAAGAAGACAAGATCACCTGGAACGAGCCCAACTGTCTGGAAACCTGCGTTGTCGTACATGTCGCGTGAAGTGCGAGGCAGATCCAGGCCGTATTGATCGAATACATAGTTCACGAATCCCGAACAATCGAACCCGGCCGGCGTCGTCCCACCCCACATGTAGCGGATGCCTATGTAGGTTTGAGCTGTTTCGAGCAGAAGATCGCTCGTAGACTTCTTCGGCGGCGCATACCAAGCTGGCGCATGGTACTTACCGTCCTGGCCGATGATCGCCAATTGGTTGGCGTTATCCCATTGCACGAGGTAGCCGAAGCTCTCGGAGATGAACCGAAGCGGTACATACGTCGTGTTGTTCACGATGGCAGGCGCCGTCTCTAGCTTCACGGGCTGGCTGTTCACCACGGCATCAGAAGAGCCGGTCTGCAAGCTAATCGAGCGCTTGACGTCGCTAAGCTTCAGCTTGATGTTCGCCCCTTCCATCGCCCAGTCCACCTTGTAACCCATCTGCTCGGCTACGACACGCAGCGGAACGAGCAGTGTACCAGCCGGACTCATCATCGGCCCAGCCTCAGGGAACGCGACTAGCGAGTCGTTTACTTGCAGCTTGACACTCATATCGACCGGTGCTGCGGATGCTTCAGACGGCGTGCTTGCATACAGCAAGGCAGCCAGTCCCAGTGTGGCGCATGAATAGGCCACGGTTCTGAATAAATTATTCAAACTTGCTTCCCTCCTAGTGCCTCCGAGGTTAGGTGTCGGGTTCGGGAAGAGAGTGTTCCCTAGCTTGTCATCGCTCCTTCACAGAGCGGCTCGCATTCACCCCACTAGCGCATCCACGGCCATCGGCCGGAATGCACATGGGAAAGAAAAGGCCGACAGGACGCCGTAGCATCCGTCAGCTTCTTCCTTTCCGTCGGTCCCCCGTACCGGTCGTTCGGCACGACCAGATTCGGCTTGATTATGTAAATCTTCTCATCAATTAGGCTAGCATAGGGATGAACAGGATTCAACATCTAATACTTGGAAAAAGGCATCCAAACGACCCTAAATCCACTATTCGAAGACGAATGTTCCAAATTGTCGCGGAATATGGAAGCGGACAATCCCCGTCGGGGACCAAGCGGTATACTCATCCTGATCACGGTTCGGGCTCCGGTCGATGCGATACAGATTCGTCCTCCACTCATCGCCAGCCTGGATGGATTTCCCTTCCAGCAGATCGGCTGCCGGGATCGCAATTTCATAAACTACACGGCGGTTATCCAAATCTACACTCACATGAGACTGTAGCTCCGCACTGTCCCAAGCCGTATCCACTTCAATCGAATCACCCCTAGTATCGGACAAATCGTTGATGATCTTGGCATCGAACAGGACGCCAGCCGGGCTGAACTCGAACTCGAAGTACCTTGCCAAATCCCCGGTCGGGGACATGAACACTTCGACGACATCCTCGTCATAGATCGGATCATCACGCTCAGTCATCGTGCTCAAGATGTAGTCATCCTCGCATTCGAATCGGTAATACACGCCCCAATTGTTCCATGCGGCACGAACGCTAGTAGGCAGTATCGGCTTGTCGCCGGATACGACTTCACTCAACTGTACTTCTTCAATCCGCTCCCATACCGCAGCTTCTAGTGGTAACACCTGTTTGCCTACAAGCGGCAGTCTACGACATACGTATTTGTACTCGCTCATGTTATTGACTTCCTCCCGGAAAATAAACTTTTGGTCTGTTTGGTTCGATCCTGGTGTTCAGAATCCGCATGAATAAATTACATTCGCTGCCACAGCCCTCATCTCCTGCTCTTGTCAAAGTATACGCAGGCAACGTCATTCACGACTTTCGTTAATAAAACCCGGCGAGTGGGGTCCTTGGTCGTTTCGTTCAGTTTGCGACCCATAGCGTTGTTTCATCACCTTATTTTGTTCGAATGACAAAAAATCACAAAGTAACGCTGTTTGATCATCTTATTTCTCTTGTTCCATCCGATTTCAGCACTTTTCAGCCCGATAGAGTGATGAAATCACCTTATGAACCTTGCTCTACACCCATAATCACTTTAGTACGGTGAAGAACATAAACTTTCTTATAATGTCATGGATAAACGCCGTGCGTTTACCTAGACGATGAACAATCAGCGAAGTTAATCATTCTGAATCGTTGCAAAAAAGCCCAATCAGCTGCAAGAAGCAGTTGATCGGGCTTATGTTTTTCGGTTGTCTTCTTTAAGCCTTAGCCGTCTCCACTTGCACCGTCCATCCGAACGTATCGCTTAGCGTGCCGTTCTGAATGCCCGTGATCGTGTCATACAGACGTTGCGCAAGGTCACCGATCTTGGCGCCGTTGATCACAATCTTCTTGTCTTCCCAGTTCAGCTCGCCGACCGGTGAGATAACAGCTGCCGTCCCTGTGCCGAATGCTTCTTCCAACGTACCGTTCTGAGAAGCGTCATACAGCTCCTGAATGGACACTCTGCGCTCGGCAACTGGAATGTTCCAACTCTTCAGCACCCGAAGGACCGAATCCCGCGTTACGCCTTGCAAAATGCTGCCATTCAGCTCAGGTGTCACCACTTCTCCGTTCACCTTGAAGAAGACATTCATGCTGCCCACTTCTTCGATGTACTTCTTCTCGACACCGTCGAGCCACAGTACTTGCGCGAATCCGCCTTCTTTGGCTTCTTCCTGCGCCTTGATGCTGGAGGCGTAATTACCTGCAGTCTTGGCATCGCCTGTCCCACCGCGGACGGCACGGACGTATTGGCTCTCGACGTTGATCTTGACCGGCTTGATGCCTTCCGAATAATAAGCCCCGACTGGCGAGAGAATGACCATGAACATGTAATTATAAGAGGCCCGTACACCTAGACAAGGCTCTGTTGCGATAATGAACGGACGAATATAGAGGGAAGTACCCGGTTCAGTCGGAACCCAGTCCTGCTCCAAGTTAACCAATTCCTTAATGGCATGAATGACGAAATCACCGTCAATCGGAGGAATGCTCAGTCTGTCATTGGACCGGTTCAACCGCTCCATGTTCTTCTCTGGACGGAACAAGAGGATTTGGTTGTCAGCCGTACGGAACGCCTTCATCCCTTCGAAAACAGCTTGTCCGTAATGGAACACCATTGCAGCCGGATCCAACGATACCGGGCCATACGGCACGATTCTAGCGTCATGCCAGCCTTGACCTTCCGTATAATCCAGAATAAACATGTGATCCGTGTAATATTGGCCGAAGCCGAGTTTGGTAAAATCCGGTTTCGCTTTAAGCTGCTGTGCGCGTTGCACGCTGAGTTGAGTTGGCATCGTCATCAATCTCCTAAGCTTTAGACTATACATTCAAACTTACCTCATTATACGTATAAAGTAAAATTAGAATATCTTTTATACTGATAAACTAGCTTTATGACACTAATGCAGCAAAGCCCGAGCACCCTACAGTCCGCGCAAATGCTCAAGCGAGTTGGCGAATTCGATCCGCCGCATATCGCCGTCTACCTTCCACAGATGAATCCCCGTATCGCCCGTGGAGATCGCCTGCTCCCGGGTCAAGGGCAGCTTCAGGAAACTGCGGAACAGCATGTTGATCATCCCGCCATGGGCGACCAGACACATCCGGCCTCCAGCCCCGTCGCTCTCAGCCTCATGCAGCAGCTTGGACAGGACAGCCTCTGCCCTGGCGCGGAAGGCGATGTACGACTCCGTGTCCGCGTATGTATCGTGCGGCTTCCGCCCGCCAGGCGGATCAGGATAACGAGCTGCAGCTTCGCTGTGGAGCAGACCTGCCAACCGGCCGTTGTTCCACTCCATCAGCTCCGGATCGAACTGCACTGTCAGCCCGCATCGCTCCCCGATCCGCTCCGCCGTGGCGCGCGCCCGCTTCAGCGTGCTGCTGATGATCCGGTCCGGCCGCACATGCTCGGCGATCCACGCGGCGACCCGCTCCGCCTGCAGAGCCCCGAGCGGCGTCAGCTCGAAGTCGGCTCTGCCTTCGTGCCGATCTTCCAGATCCGCCGTCGATTGACCGTGGCGAACGATGAGTAGCTCCAATTGCATGGTCTACACGCTCCTTTAATGAGGTTTCCGAATCCATCATAGCGGAGTTTAGCATCATTTTCCATCATGAAAACAGGAATTATATCGAAGAAACTTTCACCCAGCTTCTAACAAGTGTACAATTAGTCTGTTCCTACATAAATGATCTCGGGGTGTCTCTTACATGACATGGCTCACTCAAGGTTTCTCCGCTTATATTCTGGCCGTTAATATCTTACTGGCACTAGCTGTCGTGTTCCTGGAACGTCGCAATGTAGCCGCAACATGGTCGTGGCTCATGGTACTCCTGTTTATCCCTGTCTTGGGGTTCGTCCTCTACATCATCCTGGGGCAAAATTTAAGCCGCCGCAAGCTATACCGCTTGAACCAACGGGAAGTTGAGATTATGAGAACACTGACGCAAGCACAAGCCAGACGTATTCATGAAGGCCATATGGACTACAAAGATCCAGAGATCGAACAGTACAAGGATACGATCTACATGAATGTGCGGGCGAATAAGGCGCTCTTGACGCAAAATAACGAGGTCGAGCTGTTCACCGAAGGCAATGCTCTATTCGACGGGTTGCTGCGTAGCATAGCTGCTGCAAAGCATCACATCCATCTTCAATCTTACATTATCAATAATGATGAGTTGGCCAAAAAGGTTGTAGCTGCGCTGACCGAAAAGGCAAAGGAAGGCGTGTATGTACGAATCTTGTATGACGATATCGGCTCAAGGAAGCTGAATGACCGCTTCTTCAAGGCATTCACGGCGGCAGGCGGTGAACGGGCTGCTTTCTTCCCATCTAGAATTCCTTACCTGAACCTACGGGTCAACTACCGGAATCATCGCAAGATTGTTGTGATCGACGGCGAGATCGGATATATCGGGGGCTTCAATATAGGCAATGAATATATCGGGAAGAGTCGGAAGTTCGGTTTCTGGCGCGATACGCACCTTCAGTTGAGAGGCAGCAGCGTACATTCGCTGCAAGGGTTGTTCATCCGCGATTGGAATCTGGCCTCGTCAACGCCTGTCGACTATGCTCCCAGCTACTTCCCTTCTGTCGACAACTTGGGAGAAGGGCAAGTGCCCCTGCAGATCATTGCAAGCGGACCGAACCAGAAGTGGAGCCACATCGAGAATATGTACATTAAGATGATTCATGCGGCCCGCCACAGCATTTATTTGCAGACGCCTTATTTCATACCCGATGAGAGCTTGCATAACGCCTTGCGCATCGCAGCTCTGTCCGGCATCGAAGTGAAGATCATGATTCCGTACGACTCCGACCACATGTTCGTCCATTGGGCATCGTTGTATTATCTCGGTGATTTGCTGCAAGTAGGTGTGAAATGTTATTTGTACAAAAAAGGGTTTCTGCACGCGAAGATGATCATCGTTGACGGTATCATGACCACGGTAGGAACAGCCAACTTCGACCAACGCAGTCTGAAGCTGAATTTTGAAGCGAATGCGGTTCTCTATCATGCGGAAACTTCACAAGCGTTGCAAGCGATTTTCCAACAAGATATAGAAGATTCCATTGAATTAACGAAGGAAGAATACGACAACCGCTCGCTCTGGCACCGGCTGATGGAATCCATCTCCAACCTGCTCTCTCCTATTTTGTAGTGTAGCGGACCCATGACTAGGCGCGTGACCGTTTCTTCAAGAGCGAAATCAGCACCACGAGGTATATAGGCAAGCTGGCCGTAAACGTCACCATCGGCCAGGTCATCAGCACCTCGCCAAAATCGGCCTCGTTCTCCACGATGACCAGCGATAGCATATAACCGACCAAAGCGAGTGGGAATACAAGCAGGACGTCATCCTTCAGCCTCAACAGCCGGGTCAGTGCCGCATTCAAGGCGAACAGCATGATCGCAGACTTCATGTAGGAGCCCGCTATCATAGACATTCCGATGATGGACTCGGCTCGTTCGATGATTTCTTGAATGCTGATTACCCGGGATAGGGTGTACAAGGGATATTGGTATTCATTTGTCATCGGCCCCAGACCCATAATGACACACAAGCAAACCAATACCAAAAGGAACCAATTGAACAGGAAAGCGATGGCGATCGGTTTGTTCCCGGTGTCGCCCTGCTTCGGACGCATGTAGGCGAACACGATGGAAAATACAAGGAAATCTCCATACAGGAAGCCGCCGATTTGATAAACGCTGTGAAATACGGGCTTGATCCCATTGGGCATAACAGGCAGTAAATAGTTCGGATGGTAGTTCTCCAGATTGAGCAGCATCACAAGGACGATGATTCCAATCAGGAGGATGTTCAAGAGCGTGAACATGCGCGCCATGACGAGAATGCCAGCCCGTACCGTTAAGGCGGAGACAAGCGCGATGAGCCCGTTAAACACGAACGCCGGAGTATCCCTCATCATCGTAGTCGTAAAGAAGGCTCCGATCGAGAAATAGATGTAAGCGGACAACAGAATCATGAAGAGGAGGAATGGAATCATGATTATAATGGTTAGGGGATAGCCTACCGTCCGGATTCCTCCCTCTACCAAAGTATCGCCCGGATACCGCCGCCGCAAATACAACATACAGCTTAACAACAGAGCACCGTACAGGCCAGCGACCAGCCACGCCAGCCAAAAGGCATTGCCCGATTGCGCCAGCAGGGAGGATGGGATGAATATGATCGTAGAACCCGTCGTGTACACGAGCAACAGGGTCGACATTTGCAGAGGAGAAATTGTTTCTTTCGTTCCCATTTGGTTTCCCCGCCTTCGTGTCGGAATTTTTTTCAGGTTGGAGGTGCTTTTAAGGCGGTATCAATGACCCCTGCGGGCTGGCGAAACAGAAGGGAGACACCGTCATTCAAGTTGGGAAGCGGATTGATGGCGACGAAGCCAACCGCTGAATAGACCGCATAGATCAGTAACAAAATATAGATCGTCCGAGCCTTGATAGAGCTATGCCTCATTCGCTTCCAGTCCATACTTAGAACAAAGGCGAACACAATCAAACAGACGGTCAACCTCAACCCCATCTTCGTCCCCCCTATTGGCCATAAGGCTTCGGCCTCGTGAGCCCTGTGTTGGTCATCTTAATGTCGATATTAAGCTCGAAGGATGCTTGGGACAGCCTTTCCCCCCAGTTGCTTTTCCACTTCCGCCACAAAGCGGGGTGTTTGCGGTACAAGGCATCGCCGATATTCAACAGATCAAGCTGCTTGCTCTGCATGAGGGTAAACGTCTTGCGGAACCCACGCTCCAGCATCTTACGGATTTCTTCCGCAACCTGATCTTCGTCACTTGGTTTCAATACCGTTGTACATCGCAGCTCCCCATAGCTGCCCTGCAAGGCCAGGTTGATCTTGACCGCTACCGTTTCTCCTCTCGGCTCTACCTTGGTTGAACTGTGTACAGTTACATGTTCGAATGTGTCCTTCCGCTTCAACTTATCTCCCTCGCAAGGGAAGCTCAGAACACCATGCTCATATTCATTCCTAAGCATGAGTAAAAATTGGGTACTTGTCGGAGACAGGGGCGGTTCGACGATCGAATAGTTGCGGATAATGGCAAGTCCACTCATTGACAATTGGTCCTCTTCTTCGCCCGAGGTCAAGTAGGGCAGAATCATAACGCCGGACTGGCTCTTCAATTGAATAGCGGCTTGCAGCATATTCACTATATTGGTATTCCCGGTAAATCGGTTGGACGACTGATTCATCTCGCGGAGCTGTTGACCGATTGTGCTTTCAATATAAGGTTTTTGCTTCAGATAGTCGCTTGCCTGCCCCTTCGTAATCAATATCAGTAACGTATCTCTAGTTTCATGGTCTCTCATGAAATAATCGATGATGCCCTTCAGTTGCTGATCCTTGGCCATTTCCTCGCTGATCAGAACCATGCGCATATGGCTCCACTGTGGCACTCGACCCATTGAATTGGTGATGTTCGCTATGGCTTGGGACATATTGTCCCCTTTCGAACGTACGCTAAAGCCTTCTGAAGACCTCTGCGGCCCTTCCACCCCCCCACCTGGCTTGTAGAAATGTGTCGTCAGATGAATGCGATTATTGTCTGCTTGGTCGATAGCTACGGCCTGCACAAAACCCCATTCCGTCAATTCGAATTTGTTCCAACAGCCCGTCAGCATAAGAAGGGCCAAGAAACATATGGCGATGCGAGGTAATCTGTTCATCAAATCCCTCCCTCGGAGTGTTCTCAGCTGCTTCGCCCCCATCTTCCGTTAGTGACTAGCGAAGATGGGTTCCAGTCAGGATGAAGGCCTATGTCGGGACTTCTTAAGTAGAACTTTCAATGGCTGGCGAGCTAATAAGTCTCTCATCATCCGGCGCATGTCGAGCGGAGCTAATCCAGATAAGTAAGGCTGGGAAAGACACTTCAATTGGGTTAAATGTAACAAAATAATGATATATCCGATCATAAGACCGAAACCGCCCAGTGTGGCGGCCAGAATCATCAGCGGAAATCGCAGCACCCGCAAGGAGATAGCCAGATTGTACTGAGGCATCGCGAAGGAAGCAATGCCTGTTAACGCCACGACGATGACCATGATAGGCGAGGCGATCTTGGCTTGAATCGCTGCTTGTCCGATGACGAGTGCGCCTACGATGCTGACCGCCGATCCGATCGGACGCGGCAGCCGAATACCGGCTTCCCGCAGCAGCTCGAAGAAGAATTCCATCAGGAGCGCCTCGACAAACGCTGGGAACGGGATTTTCTCCCTCGTATCCAGAATAGCCAACAACAGCACCGTAGGGATTAATTCCGAATGAAACGTGGTCAGTGCAATATATAGACTGGGCAGCGTGATCGCCATTACGAACGCGATGATTCTAAGCCAGCGGATTAGCGTAGAGTATACCGTTCGTTGGTAATAATCCTCGCTCGTGGTGAAGAACTCGATGAATAAGCCCGGGCATATCATGATCGTAGGAGAGCCTTGGACGAGCGCGATGATCTTTCCTCTCAGAAGAGCCGAAGTCGCCACATCTGGGCGTTCCGTATACCGGACTTGAGGAAAAGGCGTATAGACAGAATGCTCCACCCACTCCTCTAGGAAGGTCGTGTCCAGTATTTCCTTGTCCTTGACCTGCGCCACTCTTTCTTCGAACAGCAATAGATCGTCCGGGTTCACCACATCACTCAAATAGCCGTAAACGACATCCCTGCGGCAGTTCGTTCCGGCGTGAAGCAGCTTGAACTTCAGCTTCGGGGTTTTGATCAGCGCTCGCAGCAGACCTATGTTTGTCTTCAAATCCTCGATCGTACTGTTGTGAGGCCCGAACACAACCGGCTCCATCGTGGGCTCGGACACGCTTCTCGTCTGGACACCAGGTATCTCGCAGCTGATCACATGCTCCCAGCCGTCGATCACTATAATAATGTTCCCGTCGGTCAAATTCTGAACGACTTGATCCATCGTGGATATGATGTGGGGCGAATGGGTGGAAACCCCGTTGGAATCAAAAAAACGAGCGATTTTGTCAGGCGTCAGATCAGCGCCCAATGCGCCCTGAATGGGTGACAAATCCCGAATGATCGCATGCATGTATGTGGTTCTGTAGTTTTGCGACAACGTATCGAGCAGGAAGGCGCACGCGGAATATTCCAGTTCAGGGCCGTAGCTCCACTCTTTCACCGTCAAATCATGACAATCGGCGAATATGTCCTCGATTTGCTTGCGGGCATCCACCATTTTAGACGGGATTTGGTCAGGAGGTGTAGGCGTGGATGACTTCTTCATGGCGTGGGAGTCCTTTCCATCCGTTTGCCACATAGTATTCCATTAGTTGGGGTTATTATGCGATATAACGCGGAGCAATCATAGAGTGAGCTTACTGTCGATTCATCTTGCGGAACACTAGCGGGGGTACGCCGTTCGCCTGCTTGAAGCGTTTGCTGAAATGGTATTCGTCTGTGTAGCCACAGCTCTCCCCTATCTCTCTCACCGGCAGGTCCGTATAGATCAATCGCTTCTTGGCGTGCTCGTTGCGCACCTGATCCAAGTAGCTCTTAGGGCTTGTGCCCAAATACCGGTGAAACATTTCGCGCAAGTAAGATACGGAGATGCCGTGGGTAGCGGCAACGGTCTTGAGCCGAATCTCTTGGGGGAACCCGGTCTCTAGCTCTTCTTTGATTTTCTTGAAAATAACCGATCCTTCGTCAGCCGATGGACTTACATATTGCAGTTGTACGATGTCGAATAGCAGCTGGTACAGGATGGCCTTCGTCTTGAGCTCACCAGCTGGTTGTCCGGGTACCCATCCGGAAGTAAGACTCGAGAATAGTTTGTCGATGTGGTGCTGTTGCTCGCCCTCCACAATCGTTAGAAACGGCAGGTCCAACGCTGGAACAGGCATCGCAGATCCGACCGCAGACGCAGCGACTGCGGGGGCGGCGGCAGGCGTGGATGCATGGACGGATGCGGGGGCGGATGCGGTTGTGGCAGCCGGGGCGGATGCGGTTGTGGCAGCCGGGGCGGATGCGGTTGTGGCAGCCGGGGCGGATGCAGGGGCAGCATGCTGATCTTCATTCGCATGAATCGACAGCAGCTTCAGCAGCACCATCGTAATTCGCAGCGGCTCTACGGCTTCCGACGCCATCGACATTTCCAATCCCGGCTTCAAGTAGAATAACATCCCCGGCCTGACGGCTATTACCTTATCCGAGTCCGTTACAAATGTCCCCTTACCCGCCCGAATCCAGTAAAAACTGTGGACTTTTCGGTTTTGTCGAATGTCCGTCCATCCCGCTTCTGTCCGCTTGTCGTCCATCCATTGTATGTCCATCCATAAGTTGTTGGGTAGGTCGCCCATTCGGCTCAGCTCCTTTCTTTCTGTTTGCATGCTTCGTGCTCGAGCTGTAAGACGATTTTTCCGTCTTACAGCTCACTCCGCAAGCGAAAACCGCGCTGTAAGACGACTTTTCCGTCTTACAGCTCACTCCGCCGCCATACAATAACTCGTACATTTAGCATAATAGTCAGCGGCGTTTTTGACAAGAATCAGAAGCTTTATCACCATGTTTCTCGTCGTCTCCGAATGCTAAACTAATTAATAATACGACTTGTTACCGAAAGGACTTGTTGCCCATGTCAACCCGAATTCGCGATGTAGACTACATGCCTTGGATGAGAAACAATGAGAAGGAACGTGAGGAACAGAGTGCTGTACAGCAGCGTCTTGAGCAGGAGCACAACTGCAGCTTCGGCATCAATTGCTTCGTCTCCCCTCAAGCCGCCATGTTCCCGAGCACGCTGCAGATGGGAGACCGCAGCTATATTGCTGCCGGTGCGATCGTTCGCAATACATCGCTCGTGATAGGGGCAGACTGCACGATTAATTCGTACGCTATCGTGACCGGCAAGGTGACGATGGGCGACGGGGTACGTATCGCTTCGCTCGCTAGTATATATGGGTTCAATCACGGTTACGAATCGACCGACGTTCCGATCTTCCGCCAGCCTATTACGTCCAAGGGGATTGAGATTGGGGACGATGTATGGATCGGGGCGAACGCGGTCATTGTCGACGGCGTGAGCATCGGCGCACACTCCATTATCGGAGCCGGCGCCGTCGTCACGAAGGATGTGCCTGCGTACAGCATCGCAGGTGGAAGCCCGGCACGCGTCATCCGCAGCCGACTCGCGGAGGCCGGCTCGGCCGTTGCCGAAGCGGAAGGGCAAGCTGTCTCGGACGGAGCCGAGGCGGGCAGCGCCCACGTTGCCGCCGAACCGGCGCACTCTCCAGCGGTACAGCTCGGCGGTGGCACCGAACCAGCCCACGCTCCTGCGACGCAAGCCGGCGGCGTCGCCAATCCAGCACACGCGCCAGCAACGGCTGGACTTGTCGCTGCCACCCCCCCGCCGCTTGAGCAGCGGCTAGAAGCATTCGGCCGTCAAGTACGGGAGCAACTGCAGGACGTGCTCACGTCCTACCTTGTGCACGGTGATGGCGACGAGCCGTACTACATCGACAAGCCCGGGCATACCCGCACGGTCAGAGCGTATTGCGATGCCGCTGAGACAGCTGGCATGTTCGGCCAATTGCCGCCCGGGTTCACCCGAGAGCAGCTTATTACGAAGCTGCGCAGCTATCAGGACCCGTACACCGGGCTTATACCTGATCCATGGGCCGCACCTGATCCTATAAGCGACGCGCCTGACTTCCTCCCGAATACGCTATCCGGGTATTATTTGCTGGCTGTAGGCTATGCGCTGGAAGTGCTTGGCTCCCACGTGGAGCACCCCGTTCACGTTATTGAGAGAAGAAGCTCGGAATCGCTATTCCGAAGCCTCGATCAGCTGCCATGGCAAACGAATGCCTGGAGTGCCGGTAACTGGATCGACAGTTATGCGACGGGCCTCTATATAAACGCCAAACACTTCGGATGGGCGAAGCGCCCTGACGATCTATTCGGCTGGCTTCACACCCACGCGGATCCATCGACCGGCTTGTGGGGCAACCCTACCGCAGAGCAGGGCCTCTTGCAGCCGGTGAACGGCTTCTATCGGCTGACCCGCTCCACTTATGCGCAATTCGGTCTGCCGCTGCCTTATCCGAATGCCACCATAGACACAGTGCTCGCGCATACGCGCAATCTGCAGTTTTTCCGTGACGACCGCGGCAACGCCTGCAACGTACTGGACGTCATTCACCCGCTCTGGCTATGCATGAAGCAAAGCGACTACCGTCGAGCGGACATCGTCGCCTGGTCACGCCAGCAGCTGGAGCGCGCGATTACTCGCTGGCAGCGAGACCGCGGCTTCAGCTTCGAGCTGGAGACGGTACACGCACCAGGCCTGCAAGGCACCGAGATGTGGCTCAGCATCGTGTATCTGCTGGCGGATGCATGCGGGATCGCGCCCGCACTCGGCTATCGGCCACAGGGCGTGCACCGATTAGAGCCTGCTTGGTACTTCCCGGTGAAGGGTGCGGCTCACTAACCTGTAGACCCCTAAGACAACTGTTCAAGGAAAATAAAGTACTAGACTGGGATGGCTTCCTAAAATAAGTGTTAGATTGACCCAGCTTTTAGATCAAGCCCTCCACCCAATAATGGTATTTTAACCCATTATTATAATACAAAGGTATTGTGACTTGGTACTAATAAAATATTCTGCCCTTACATCGAAGAGGCTGCCGATCAATGCCGGCAGCCTCTTCCTTTGTTTCTTTTGTAGAATAGGCGCAACCAGAAGGATAGAGCGAAGGAAGATTAGTACTCGTCAAATGTACAAATGCGGCAGATATACTCCGATGATAAGTGCTGATTGAATGAATTTGTACCCTTTATCAGGAATATCAGTCCATCCCAACCTGAATGGCGAAGCATATGCATGTATTATTTACAAAATCTCAAAAAAGAAAAGTGGGATATTGGTGTCCATCGGAAAAATGATCAAGCACAAAGAGATGCTGCAGCATCCCTTTCTGCGTTCGTATTTGCCTGAAACACATTGGATTACGGGTTCAAGGACTTTACGAATGCTGAGGACCTATTCATCCGTCTTCATCAAACCTAATCATGGCAGCGGGGGCAGCGGTATTATACGAGCCAAACGACAGCGAAACGGATATGAGGTTCGTTGCGATGCACGCCGCAAGATTGTTCGTTCCGGCTCCGTCTTGAAAGCCATTCGCTCCTTCATGAAAACGAAACACCGATATCTGGTGCAGAGAGGCCTTAAATTAGCTAAGTATAAAGGCACTATTTTTGATGCCAGGATTTATTTGCAGAAACCGGAATCAACATGGATCATTGCGGGCATGGCCGCCCGTGTGGCAGCTCCTAATAAATATGTGACCAACTTTCATAAAGGCGGATATGCAAAACCTCTGCATAAAGTACTTGCAGCACTATTCGCGAACAACCAAACAAAAGTAAACTCCAAACTCCGACAAATCCGCGCATTATCTGTTAGCATCGCCAAAACCGTAAATAAACACCATGCGATTCGAGAACTGGGGATAGATCTTGCCATAGAAAAAGACGGCCGCATATGGATCATTGAAGCCAATTCGAAACCCGGTCATATGCTGTTTACTCAGCTCCCCAGCAAGACTATGCTGAATACCATCATGAGAAACAAGCGTCTGATTCGGAATTCGAACTCATAATTGTATTTTGGCGAAAAAGAGGAGAGCTACGATGAAAAAAACAAAGCAACTTAGACATTTAATCGCCTCGAACAAGCTGGAGTTTATTATGGAGGCCCATAACGGGCTATCGGCTAAAATCGTTGAAGAGGCTGGATTTAAAGGGATTTGGGGCAGCGGGTTATCCATTTCTGCAGCCATGGGTGTAAGAGATAACAATGAAGCTTCATGGACGCAGGTTCTGGATGTTATGGAGTTTATGAGCGACGCAACGACCATTCCGATTTTGCTGGATGGGGATACGGGTTATGGAAATTTCAATAATGCAAGACGGCTTGTGACAAAGTTGGAGCAACGCAATATCTCTGGGGTTTGCATTGAGGATAAGCTGTTTCCGAAGACCAACTCTTTCATTAACGCTCAAACACAACCTTTGGCCGAGATCGAGGAGTTTTGCGGCAAAATTAAAGCGATGAAAGATACGCAGACTGACGAAGATTTTGTGGTCGTCGCCAGAGTGGAGGCGTTTATTACCGGGTGGGGACTAAAGGAGGCTTTGCGGCGGGCAGAGGCTTATCGGCAGGCAGGGGCTGACGCCGTTCTAATACACAGTAAGAGGCCGGATGTCTCAGAAATTGAAATGTTTATGAAAGAATGGGCTGGAAGATTGCCGGTCGTAATTGTTCCCACCAAATATTACACGACTCCCACGAACCGATTTCAGGAGCTGGGAATCAGCCTGGCGATATGGGCGAACCACAACTTAAGGGCTTCCATTGAGGCCATGAAACACGTATCCGGACGTATTTTCCGCGAAGAAAGCCTTGCTCATGTCGAAAGGGACGTCACCCCTCTTGATGAAGTATTCCGACTTCAAGGGGCAGCAGAGCTTCAGTATGCGGAACAAAAATATCTTCCGGTACGGGAAGCAGATTCGGATGAATCAGTATGATCCAAACGAGGATGTTAGGTGAAGAACTTCAGAAGTTAGGGTTTACATTTTACAGTGGTGTACCGTGCTCCTATTTAAAAAGCTTAATCAACTATGCCATTAATGAATGTGATTACGTCGCTGCCGCTAACGAAGGAGATGCGGTCGCTATTGCATCCGGGGCCTATATAGGAGGAAAGAAACCGGTTGTTCTTATGCAAAATTCGGGTCTGACCAACGCCGTTTCGCCATTGACCTCTCTAACTTATCCGTTTAAGATCCCTCTGCTTGGATTCGTCAGTCTCCGGGGGGAACCTGGGATTCCCGACGAGCCTCAGCATGAACTGATGGGCACGATTACGACTAAGCTGCTTGATTTGATGCAGGTAGAGTGGCAGTATCTCTCTGACGATTGGAAAGAGGTAAAGTGCCAACTGGTTCAGGCGGACCGGCATATCGCTAACAACCAGCCCTTTTTCTTTGTCGTCAGAAAAGGCGTTCTTGATAATGAAGGATTGCGCAAACAACAAACAAACGTCCATTTGAATCAAATCAAACGGCAGCGTAATGCACAGAATGAGATGCCTACTCGTTTTGATGCGTTGACGAGGATCAATACTTTGAAAGACTGTGATACCGTGCAGCTCGCCACAACGGGCAAAACCGGACGGGAATTGTATGAAATCGAAGATGCGGACAACAATCTGTACATGGTAGGATCCATGGGATGCATCGGCTCCTTAGGACTAGGTATGGCACTGACCCAATCCAATAAGGATATCGTCGTGATCGATGGGGACGGCTCTTTATTAATGCGTATGGGTAGCCTAGCGACAGCCGGTTATTATAACCCGGCGAATATGATTCATATTCTGTTGGACAATAACGCCCACGAATCGACTGGGGGACAAGGCACAGTGTCCCATAACATCGATTTCGTCGACATCGCTGCTTCTTGCGGGTATACAAAGTCGATCTATGTACACGACCTGGAAGAACTCAGAACATCCTTGAAAGAATGGAAAACGACTAAAGGGCTTACGTTCCTTTATATGAAAATAGCTAAAAACTCCAACGAGCAGCTTGGCCGCCCTCATACGAAGCCCCACGAGGTAAAAGAACGCCTACAGCGTTTTATCGGTAAGCATCCCCTAGGGAGTAAGGAAGTGAGTGATAGATGAGTTCATCTGTCAAGAGAACGATTTTACTTACTCCCGGTCCGGCCACAACTTCCGACAGCGTGAAATATGCGCAAGTGGTACCGGACATGTGCCCTCGTGAAGAAGAATTCGGCCGATTAATGGAGTATGTTTCAACGGAACTTACCCAATTGATTGCCGATCCGATTCATTATGCGGCCATTTTGTTCGGCGGATCCGGAACAGCGGCGGTTGAATCCATGCTCAGCTCGATCCCGGATCACGATGCCGTGATTATCGTCAACAACGGCGCTTACGGCAAACGGATGTGTGAAATTGCAGAGGTCTATGGGCTGAACTACATCGAATTCACAAGCGCGCCTGATCAGGCCATCGATGTGAATGCTTTGGAAAGGACGATCCAAACCTCTCCCCGTCCCGTCTCTCATCTCGCTATCGTCCATCATGAGACTACAACCGGCCTATTAAATGATGTTAAAGCGATCGGGGAAATATGCAATAGGCATCAAATCGATATGATCGTGGATGCCATGAGTTCATTTGCGGCCGTTCCGATTCGAATGAAGGAAATGAATATAGCTTATTTGGCCTCCAGCTCCAACAAAAACCTGCAGGGAATGGCCGGCATTTGTTTTGTTATAGCCCAGAAGAGCAAATTGGAAACTTTGAAGAGCATGAAGCCGAGGAATTATTATTTGAATTTGTACGCTCAGTATAATTTTTTTGTGGAACACCGGCAAATGCGGTTTACGCCTCCCGTTCAAACTTTATATGCACTAAAACAAGCGATCGTGGAATTAAAGCAAGAAGGGTTGGAAACCAGATACGAAAGATACGCGACATCMTGGACATCGTTAATACGGGGAATAACCCGGTTGGGTTTAACCTACATCGTCCCTGAGAAGCATCACTCCAAAATCATTACATCCATTATTGAACCTGACTGCGCCGGTTATGATTTTCAAGACATGCATGATTATTTTTACAACCATGACATTATGATTTATCCCGGCAAACTGGGTGGACAACAAACGTTCAGGGTTGCCAATATAGGCGATATTACGTTCAAGGACATAGAAACGTTTTTAGGATTGCTTGAACGGTATCTAAGCAAGATCGGTTTTATAGGAGGAGGCGATACCCGTGGCATCATTAACCAAAGATAAATGGTATAAATATCGGCTCTTGAAAAATTACAAACCTTTAGCATCAAACGTTCCACGAACGTATCTCATGACGCAACATGCTCTCTGGGCGATGCTCGCACACTCTGGGCATGTCATCCTTAAACCTGTATGGGGCAGTCGCGGGCGGGGCGTTATTCAAGTCTCTGCGATGGGAAACAACAGGTATTCGCTGCACTATGAGAATAGTAGAACTACGTTTCATGGTAAAGCGAATACTTATCGGTACATTGATCAAAAAATTGGTTCTACCCCCTATATGGTTCAATACAGAGTAGCCCGCCCTACCGTCAAAAGCCGTCCTTTTGATATGAGAGTGATAATCCAACGCCGAAGAAACTCATCGAGGTGGGTTGTCACGGGGAAGATAATCAAAGTTGCCGGCAAAGGTTACATCGTTTCCAATAACACTAGAAGTAAAGGATCATTGCTTCACTTTCGTGCCGGTATCCGACGATCGTCCATCAGACACTTGTCAGCCAAAATGTTGGAGGCCAAGATTAATCGAGTTGCTATCCTATCCGCTAAGAGATTGAGCGCATTTTTTCCGGGACACCGTATGTACGGACTGGACATCGGACCGGATCGACATGGACGAATTTGGATTATTGAAGCGAATCTTTATCCGGCCAGGTCCCATTTCCGTAAGCTGAAGGATAAAACGATGTATCGTCGAATTACATCCTATAAAAAAGGTTGATTGAGGTAGTAAATGGCATGATGATCACAGTGGGATATGAATGCACTCATATCCCCTATTTGCTTCACAGCCCCCATGCATTTTGACTTCATCCAACGTTCCAATGTTCTCCGATTGATTAAGCGCCCTCGCACCGTTCCCGTCGATATTTCCAGCTGGCTGCAAACATCTGACTCGACACCTCTGAAAATTCCTTTATGTTCGTTTACCCATTCTTCTAATTCTTCATTTTCTTTTATTTCATTACTTGGTCTATTTTGTATTGCTAGTAATATTTCAATGGCTCCAATGGCATATTAATTGCATCAGTAGCATCGATATATTATAGGTTCGCGCGGCGATGTTTATAAGTCTTAGCTATAATGTCTATCCTCTCATAGGATAGATTTTTTATTATTTCATAGGGTTTCAGCAATTTCTTCTAACGTTCTTGCATTCCCGAACCCTCACTGGCTTAAGGCCAAAGGCCGGTCGCGACGCGGTTAGCCAGTGCAGGGTTGTCTGCCTGAAACCGCTTCCCCGAAATGCCTCGGGCAGACCAAGGGTCCGTCAGGAGCCGCAGCGTGAATACGGTGTTATTGGCTGTTGGCGTCTTCCTGAAATACTAACGAAGTCTTCTTATAGCTCTTTCTATAATTAAAAATAATAATGAACCTACTATCCCAATTTCATAAAACATGATCATCTCTTTATCAAAAAGTCTATTATAGAGTTCTCTTTCAGATATGGCATAGAAAATAACTGTTGATACTACTCCACCTAAAATATATAAGAAAACCAGCAATAATGTTCTCTTAAACTTACTTATCATTTTTATCTTAGAGAAAAACATATCAATTATTATTGCTACCGGCACTCCGATCACTGAATAAATAATTACAAATATTGTTGCACCAAATAGACTCATGGACCAGAAATCATCAAGTCCAAAAAAGATAAAAACACAACCAGCAGCCATTATAATGCTTGAAATAATAGATGTTAATAGTTTTTCTAATACTCTTTTCTTCATTGACTAGCCTCACTAATGTTTTATAATATTACGCCGATTTCTTATAACGTTTTTGTATTCACGAATCCTCACTGGCTAAAGGCCGAAGGCCGGCCGCGACGCGGTTAGCCAGTGCAGGGTTGTCTGCTGAATTCGCTTCCATGAAATGCATCAGGCAGACCAAGGATCGGCGTAGCCGGTCCACCGCGTGAATACGGTGTTATGTGATGTCAGCCGCTTCTTAGAAATACCTACTATTACTGTATTCTTATATATTTCTTAAATCCTTTACTTATTGTTCCATTGTATCCCAGCTTCTCAAAAAAATTGTGTGCTTCTATTCTCTTCGTACTACTCATTAACATCATCTTTGTGCAATTTCTATTCATACAAAATTGTTCAACATGGTTTAATAATTCTCTTCCTAATCCTTGCCCTCTGAATTCTTCTGCAATTATCAAATTTTCAATAACAGCATATGGTCTAAACTGGTACATGGGGTCAAGACATAGTGTTATAAAAATTGAACCTTGTACTTTATTCTCTTCTTCAAGTACAAATAAATAGTTATTAGGATCTCTCTTAATTTCTTCTACTCTTTCGGGTAAAACCTTGATATTCTGACTTGTCGGAACGAGTATCTTATAAAGATCTTCTAGTACCTGAGCATCTTTGTTTTCCGCTTCTCGAATCATATCGCTTCTTGAACAACTCCCTCAAAACTAGATTTTAATAATATGTCTCTTGGTTGATTTCACATAACGTCTTATTTACGAACTTCCGAACTTCGCAAATTATTCCATAGTTGAGTTATTCGCGAAGTAAATAAACTATCCTGCCCATCAATGAAAAAGCAGACAGCCGTAGCGGTCTGCACCATTGAGCTATCGTTCCGTAATCATACACTCCTATAACATGATTACTCTTGGTTGATACTCTGCATAAATGTGCTTACGTTGCCTAAGCAACAAGCCCCCTGTGGATTGTTAACCTCGCATCCGCAACGTCCCGCCTGAACATGAGCCTTGATTTGGACGATAGGTTGTTGCTTATAGCCAACAGCTTGAATTAGTCGTTCCCTCGTCCAATCAAAGCAGTAGCAGACGGGGACATCTACACTCGGGTTCTTTTGGTACACAGGCACTTTTATGTTGTCCTCAGTGAATGTTTGCAAATGGGTTTCATTGAAGTAGACAGTAGAGCAAGATCGGGTCGGACAGAAGAAGTAAGAGGTGTCGGGTATAATGGTTTCCAGAGCTGAAGCCTTGAGTAGCGACTTTAGAGTTATCAGTTGCACGTTCTTGCCTTTATTCTTGCATGAAGGGCAGTTTGTTCTAACATCTTCTGTGCTATTTGATGGTGTGCAACAATCCATTTGAACTTAGTCCTTTCTAGCTTCAATGATTTCAATTTTCTTATTATATTATTAACTTATCAACACTTCGCGATACGAGGTTTTCTACCTATCTTATGTTTCATTTTTCATCCTCTTTCCGTTTAAGCTAAAAAAGCGACCCACAGCAACGGGCTATGGGTCTGAATTTTATATATAATAAAGGGGGTCGAGTTTTATTATAGGCTAGAATCATTAAAGCTATATGAAAATAATATTTCATTCTTGTTACATTTGCTCTACTATCGTTATCCGTTAGAGCGTAACAATATGTTTCCCCCTCCTCTCCCCTTGTAGGACATATTCCATATTTCGGAAATTGCATAATCATTCTTACTCCTTTATAATTACTCAGGGTTCATGTTCATATTACAAGTTAGGAGAGAAACAGGTTGAAAAAGATTTGCCGTTGTACGGTTCTTATGCTTTCGATGCTGGTGGTGCTGCTGGCTGGTCTTCCCGTTCTGACCGCTAACGGGGCTGGCAGCCAGTCAGAGAACACTCTTGTATTGGGTACCAGCGCCGAGTTTGCGCCGTATGAATTTCATAAAACGATCAATGGGAAAGATCAAATTGTAGGCTTCGATATTGATATTGCGCGTGAGATCGCCAAGGATATGGGTGCAAAGCTTGTTATTGAGGATATGAGCTTCGATGCCCTGCTGCCCGCCTTGCAGAGCGGCCGAGTTGATCTAGTCATATCAGGCATGACACCAACGGATGAACGCAGGCAAAGCATCGACTTCTCGAACAACTATTACCAATCCAAGCAGGTATTAATGGTTCGTATCGAAGACGAGGAACGCTATAAGACGATAGACAGCCTCAAGGGGGATAAGATCGGTGCGCAAAAAGGCTCCATTCAGGAGGAGATTGCGCAATCCATTCCCAATGCCGTAGTTACATCCCTGGACCGTATACCGGACCTTGTTCTGCAATTGCAGACAAAACGGGTAAATGCCGTCATCTTGGAAGACACCGTTGCGATCGGTTACCTTCAGGACAGAGGGCTTACACTTTCGGAAGCCGTTCCAGACGATGCACCTGTCCAGGCGGCCATTGGCATCCGCAAAGGCAACGCAGAACTGTTAGCCAAAGTCAATTCGACAATCACCCGGCTGAAAAGCGAGAACAGTATTGCAGAGATGGTTAAGCAAGCGAGCCAGATGTCTGTTGAAAAGCAACCGTCGCCTGGCAATATATTCGCAACATTCTGGGAATACCGCAGCTATTATGCGCTAGGCCTCGGCTATACCCTGCTGCTGTCGGCTCTTGGCGTCCTATTCGGCTTCATGATCGGCCTGATCATCAGTCTGCTTCGGATGTCGAGTATCCGGGCGATAACCTGGTTGGGTACAGCGTATGTCGAGATATTGCGCGGAACGCCGATGCTGGTGCAGCTCATGATTATCCACTATGGGCTCGCGCTAACCCTGGGCATCAACTTTACACCGCTTCAGTCGGGTATTATTACGCTATCCCTGAACAGTTCGGCCTATTTAGCGGAAATTTTCCGTGCGGGCATTCAAGGTGTGGACCGTGGGCAGATGGAAGCAGCCCGTTCGCTTGGAATGAGCAGGGGGCTGGCGATGCGCCATATTATTTTGCCCCAGGCGTTCAAGTCTGTTCTTCCCGCGATCGGAAACGAGTTTATTACGATTATCAAAGAATCATCCATTATATCCGTGATCGGGATGGCAGATATCATGTACCAGGCGGGAATCGTAAAGAATATCACGTACAAGGGACTAAGCCCGTTCATTATTGCAGCAGCCATTTATTTTGTATTGACCTTCATGCTGTCCAAGCTGCTTGGCGTATGGGAACGGAGGATGGGAGCAAGTGATCACCGTTAAAAATTTGCGCAAATCGTATGGAAAAACAGAAATTCTCAAAGGAATCGATATGAGCATTGCAAGCGGAGAGGTCGTCGTTGTGATCGGGCCGAGCGGCTCGGGAAAAAGCACCTTTCTACGTTGTATCAACCTGCTGGAGCAGCCCAGCGGTGGCGAAATCATGTTTGAGAACAAGTCCATTACAGCCCGCGGACACAACATTAACGCCACCCGGGAGAAAATGGGCATGGTGTTCCAGCATTTCAACCTGTTTCCGCATAAGACCATTCTGCAAAATCTGACACTGGCACCTGCCAAGGTGAAAGGCTTGTCAACCGCTGAAGCGGTGAAAACCGCGATGGAGCTGCTGCACACTGTTGGGCTGGCAGACAAGAAGGATCTCTACCCGTCCCAACTCTCCGGCGGGCAAAAGCAGCGGATTGCCATTGCACGCGCCTTGGCGATGCAGCCGCATGTAATGCTATTTGACGAGCCGACCTCAGCGCTTGATCCGGAAATGGTTGGAGAGGTGCTGGATGTCATGAAGAAGCTGGCTAAAGGCGGTATGACCATGATTATCGTGACCCATGAGATGGGATTTGCCCGTGAAGTAGGCGACAGGATTGTGTTTATGGACAAAGGCGTGATCGTGGAGGAAGGGACGCCAGAGCAAGTGTTCGGAAACCCATCTAATGCCCGCACGAAGGATTTTTTGGCGAAAGTTCTATAGCAAGGGGGTTCTTTTTGGGAGAACGCCCCTTCCCGCATGAAGATTAGGGGCTGTCCCAAAATGTCAGGCAAGACCTGAGGGACGCCCCTGTTTTTCGACATTCATTTTAACATGAGCTCAATTCGGCTTTGCCACGACAAAAAATTGCCCATATACATAAATCAAAAAAACTTCTTCGCGGTCCGCATTCAACAAAGGTATGGCAATCAAGATTTCGTTGTTCCCATTTTTATCTACTTCCGCACCGTCAACCCCGTTCCACTTGTAACCTTGCTTCAGCAATTCATGCTTCTTCGCTTTGAAAGCATCGCTTTTCAACAGGTCCGCCACGATCTTGTTCTTCTCGGCACCCACCACTTGGCCGCACCCGCAGTCATCGCTAGCGCTCACCCTACTGGTAGGGGATAAAAACAACATCATTGCCATCATTCCCACAACAAAAACCATTAAAAACACTCGATTGCCTCTCATCTTTTGGAACCCTCCTCTGTAATCAAAATCTCATATGTATATTCTATTCCAATCTCCTAAATCCTTCTAAAGCTTTTGTAAACAGAATATCCCTATATTTTTTCAATATCCCTCCATCCACGCGATCGATCGCGGCATACGATATATGATGCGAAATTCTACTTAAGCAGCCAATTACACCAATTCCATTCTTTAAAACACCAATATTGCCTGAACGGTAATAAAAAAGCAGCTGATCAGTTTGATTAGCTGCTGTCGTAACTTATTCAACTATCTTATTTCTTTTCCGATACAGCAAAGTAATTTTCTTCATTATCTGCGAAGTTAAAGACTCGGCCGGAGGGAAGTTCCATAATTTCTCCAACCGTGATGTTTTTGTTCTTCAGATCGCTATACAACTCATCAAACTTCTCCGTGTAATACATGATGGATGGTGTTCCGAGATTCATTTCAGGGCTCATTTTGGCAACGAACTCTTTACTATGAAGAACAATGCTAGTTGCTGCACCCTTAGGAGCAACTTCGATCCATCTCATCGGACCATTGGTCTCTTCCGTAATGACCTCGAATCCTAGTTTTTCTGTCCAAAAATCTTTGGAATCGTCTTGATTATTCACATACAACATAACTTGGCCAATTTTGTTAATCATAATTTAAACACTCCTCATATGGATTAGTTTACGGGTCAAGCCCGAAGCTTTTCTTTCCAACGAAACTTTACTTAAGTGACTCCAACAACTCACCCAAGCGATTCCATGTTTCGGTGATTCCTTGCAGCATGCCTATGTCCATGACAGTTTTAAGGGCCTCTCCCGAAGCATATTCAGAACGGTTTATCAACTTGGTCCTGCCGCCCAGATCGATAAATTCCATCGTGATTAGGGGCGCTGGCATTGACTCATTTATCTTGCCTTCGGCATCCGAGAAGTAATCGTTGTAGATGATTGTCTCCGGCTCGACAATTTCCTTATAGACGTCTTTTCCCCATGATTCCGTGCCATAAAATTGACCTTGATTCTGATCAACGCACTTCATGCAGTAGTGCCACACACCGCCTGGACGAAAATCGATGGTACAAACCGGGATCTCCCTAAACAAATGACGTTATGGCTTTTCTTTGTTTTGCACTTCATGCAAGTAATTGTCCAAGTTATTAAAACGATCTTCCATAATGTGCCGAAAGGACTGCAGTCAGAAATCCATCGCTTGAAAAGGCTCAGACCGAAGTGCGTAGATTCGACGGTTCGCATCTATTCGTACTTCCACAATCCCGCCTTCGCTAAGCACTTTCAAATGCTTAGACGCTTGTGGTTGGCAAAGCCCCAGCCGATCGGAGATTCTCCCACGGCCAGAGGACCGTCGCGCAACAGTTGAACGATATTCATACGATTTGTTTCTGCTAAAGCGCTCAGCGTAATTATGTCCATTCCGGACCTTTTCATGACATGGTGCTTCACCTCTGTATCTAATGGTTTCTTGTTTAATCATCTCCTGTATTCAGGATAACTTTCATCCCACTGAGTAGAATATACTAAATCAGGAATATTCCTGTCAAGGAATATTAAGGCTCGTAATTCAACGCTTTGCGTCTGGCCGTTCCTCAGTAAGAAACTTGGCCAGTTTCTTCGCTTTACGTTTCGTCGATATATGTGAGTAACAAAGGGAGCAAAAAAAAACATTTAAATATTCCTTGACTGGTATATTCCGAATCAGGTATATTCAACGCATGAATTCGACTTGGAGTGCTCTGGCTGAACCAAATCGGCTCCGTATTGTTGAACTGCTGCGTCAAGRCTCCCTTTCTGTAGGGGAAGTAGCCGATCGTCTTGGCTTCAATCACACGATCAGGATTTTATCGCAGGAATTACAAAGAAAGGAAGTGAACAATGGCCTTAAGCAGTAATCCTGCAGGAATGTGTAGTCCAAGAGGTACTGGAAAAGGTGGTTAAGGAGTACGGCGCGATCGAGGAACCAATCGACGCTTGACCGTCTTTGAAAAACAATTGATGTAAACCTAAGGAGGCTGAAATTCAATGAAAAAAATTACGATTCCTTACTGGATTTTTACCGGGCTAGTGGTGGTATTTATGGGTGTTGGCGCGATTACCGATACCGTATCTGCACCTGATGCGGTTGAACTCTTCAAGCATTTGGGTTACCCCGATTATCTTCTTCCCTTTCTCGGAATTGCCAAGTTATTAGGGATTGTAGCAATCCTTATCCCACGCTTTCCTCGAATCAAGGAATGGGCGTATGCCGGATTGGTCTTTGATTTGACGGGAGCTATGTATTCAAATATCGCTGAGGACGGCATTTCGGCCGGGTTGAGTTTCCTTATCGGCTATATTATCATCGCAGGTTCCTATGTTTATTATCATAAAAGACAAAAATCTGGCTTATTGAATCAAACGAATCAAGTGAAACAAGCAGAACGCTCACTTTAAGCACATAGCTTTTACGAAAACCGAATTTCCGTGGATGGATCCGGTTTTTCTTCTAATCAACAACTTCCCCTGAGCTGACTGCATCAAGAAAACAGACAGTCCCAGGGGAAGTAATTGGGTTGGTCGGTTGCGCTCAGTGTGCTCTGCCTTTGTACTTCCCGGTGTGGACGACCTTGACCTTCACATCGATCTCGCCTAAAGTATCCTCTGTCAGAGCAAATGGTTTGTCCTTTACATAGGTTCGCCACTCCTTATGGTGATTCCGATACAGAGTATCTTCCAAATGCAATACATCCGACTTCTGTGCTACCCCTTTGTTATACGTGTCTCGAACCTCCTTCTGTATCACTTTGGCTGCTTCCTCCTCCATTTTGTCTTCAGATATATCATCTCCCATCTCGTCCACATACCCCTTCATGGACAAAGTAATATTATATTGCACCTTCCCGTTATTGATTACGGGTTTAATACGATGCTTCGGTTGGCCCATAATCAAGGCCGCAGACGGCTTGTTGTTGTCTGGAATATTGATAGGGCTTCGCTGCAACTTCTTTTGCAGCCACCTTGCGCCCCGGAGATCGTCCTCCGAAAGCCACCCCGACACCGCACCGTTCTTGAAGTAAAAGGCTCCATCGACCTGGAACATTGGCTTCTTCGTCTTATCCTCTCGCCAGGTTTCCTTATTAAGCGCAAGGGAGGGCAACAGCACAGGTTGGGACGGCTCGTTCAGCTTCTCCATCACCTTATAGCCATATACAGGCAGAATGAAAGAGCGTTGAGAGTAAATTTGCTCAGGTGTATAGGCCACCGTTTCGAGCGGCGACATATTGAATAACGATTTTTGCGCTAACAAATCGGTTAGCTTCTCCTTCGTGCCATAGAGTAAGGTGTTATAGCGGATTTCCCTATATCGGTTCATCATATCATACGCTTCGCTAATCCCCCTCTTAAGCATCCTCTCACTGCAAWTGATGACCTTGACATGCCCCCAGAATAGTCTCAGTTGCGAGGTTGCKTAAATGGAAGAAAACGACTCCGTTATCGTCTTCCCCTCTCCCTTCCCAATCCAGATGGGCACTGGCTTCCCAAGATTTACATTCTCATTCTTGGCCACGTTCGAGAAATTCAGAATTTGAGTATAAGCGATGTAGTGGCCGTTCTCGTAATCCAGGCCTATAGCCGTCACATAAGCTAAATTTTGAATGTCCTTGGAATTCCAACAGCCCGTGGTACACAGGAGCATAACCAGAGTCGCACCAATAACTCGAATCACTCTCACTGTTTATCATCCCCTTGTTTGATCGGATCGGGGGAATGCAGCAATTGCGGTCTCGTCTTCATCTTCATCCAAGGAACGCGCAAAAACGATTTAATTATATCCTTGAAGATCGGTGGAGAGAAGGGTGACAAGAAAGGAACACCGAACGAGCTAAGCCGGGACATGTAAGCGACCAGTAAGATAATGCCAAGCAGCAGTCCATACATGCCGAGCAGTGATGCAATTAAAAACAGGCAGATGCGCAGCACACTGACAGCCGAGCTTAGTGATTGATTGACCAACGTCGTCCCAGCTACCGCTGTAATCGCGCCGACGACCACCACTGAGGGAGAGACTAACCCTGCTCGAATGGAGGCGTCCCCAATAATTAGTCCCCCAACGACGGTGAGTGTCTGCCCGATGGTGCTGGGCAGACGTAAGCCGGCTTCCCGGAATATCTCAAGAAGCACCAACAACAGGAACAGTTCCATCTGCGCGGAGAAAGGCAGCCCTAGTCTTGCCGTGACAATCGTCGCCATTAAGCGGAACGGGATCTGATCCTGATGAAACCCCGACAACGCTACCCAAACACCAGGCAGTAAGAGCGAGAGGAAGAAGCTGAAAAACCGGATTAAGCGAGATAAAGATACGTAGTAATAGTTGAAGTAGCTGTCTTCCGGTGATTTCATCAATAGAGATAAGGTTGCCGGACCAACAAGCACCATCGGATTGCCGTCCAGAATAATAGCGAATCTGCCGCCCAATAAACAGTTCACAATATAGTCCGGGCGTCCTGAAGAATCCAGCAGCGGTAGCAAGGAATACTTGCTGTCAGAGAGCATCTCCTCAAGCTGGCCGATACTGAAGATGCCATCGACATCGATCTTCTTCAATCGTTGCCTCACTTCGGCCAATATATGAGGAGCAATCAGGTCATCAATATACAGCAACCCTACACTCGATTTCGTCCTCCTGCCGAGCGTAGACGTTTCATAACACAAGGAGTTGCTTCGGATTCGTTTGCGAATCAGAGCCACATTGACGACCAGATCTTCCACAAAACCGTCCTTAGGCCCCTTAATGGAAATTTCCGTGCTGGATTCTTCCGGACTCCGCTGTGGACGGTTGCCAATATTCAATTTGTACAGGGCGTGGATACTCGGGAACAAGATAAGCAGATCTCCCTGGAACAGCCATTCTGCTAATTGCTCTGGAGAGTCTTGTCCTTCCAGGGGAGTCAAGGGTAATGTCCCATATACTTGTTTGTTCTGATATACACCGAAACCCACGGAGTAGTACACTTGTTTCAGCTCAGGAAGCACCGTTTTGCCAATTTGTTCGGAGTCGCATAGTCCTTCTCCGAAGGCCAATATAATTCTGGAGGATGCTGATTCGTCTAACTGGACAGCCATGATCTGGACGTCGGCCGAACCACGGAATGTATCACGAAGACGGTCTTCCGTCCACCCTTCTTTTACTGCAATGGGACGTTTCTTCATGTGTGGCTTGCCTCCTTTGTCGGCTTGGCGAATAGAGATATTGTGACCCACAGTCCGGACAGCACAATAGCTCCTACGAGGGCAATCGGGATATAGATATGGTACATCCACAAATACAGCCTGTACTCGCTAACTGGGAACATGGCCATGACGAGATAGCTGAATGAGACAATCACGAGAAACCAGATCCGCTTCTTCGAACTTCCAAGGGGCAGTATATCGGCAAGTATATATAAGACCAACCCGATCCGGATACAAGCACCTGACAACCATTGATAGATCGATAAGAAATCGACATGCTCAATATAATCTCCAATTCGAACTAACCTCCACTGCTCGTAAGGCGACTCTGTCTGCTTCGCCGCCTCGGATGGACCGAATTCGGTAATCGCGCCAATCGTCGGCCCTATCGTGATATAGACCATGATGGCGCCCAGCACAAGAAGCTGCCATACCTTTACTTTCGACTTCAACCGGTGCTGTAAGCCCAGAATGACGATTAATTCCACGAATCCGCCCCCTGCATACACCATGCCGTTTATAGCAGGAGTTAGGCCGTTCTCGAACATTGGCTTCAGTTGGCCGAAATCTTTGTGCGGAGTATTGGCAATCGCTACGAAATATCCCAGTATAATGACTACGGGAAGCAAGAACCCTGCACTGATCGCAATGGACCGTATGCCGGATTTGGCGAATACGAAACATACAAGTAACAAGGGGATAACTAAGGCTAGTTTGGGCGTAGCGGGCAAATAGTTGGTAATGGTCCATGTCGATGTATGCACCACCGTCATGCCCCCGATCATGTACAGTTGCACACAAAGCGGGATGACGAGCATCCATGAGATCCATGGTTTCGTATGCTGTGCTAGCCAGGGCTGCAGCTTGTGATTTCCTGACTTTCTCATGAACACGACTAACAGAGCACACCAGGGGAGAAACAACACAGCAGTGAAGATAATCGATATCCAAGCATCTCTGCCTGCTGCATCCAGGAGCATTGGATTGACAATGACGTGGTTCATCAGGCCGTTCATCAGCATGAGGATCATGCACATCTGAAAGAAACTGATTTTGGGATTTGATCTGTCCATGGGATCATCCTGTCTATACGCTTGGGGATTTGATAGGGGGTAGTATTTCCTTTATTTGCTTGGATCATGTAAAGGGAAGCGAAAAACCCGAGTGTCCCGAGGAAAGTGAGGAACCAAGTAATATTTAGGTATAAGCATTTAGTATTGTCTACACTCCGGAATGATATGGTAAGTTCAAGTATAGAACCTTGGGTTCGGGTGGCATGTATTTGACAATGGGAGTGGAAGTATGGATGGAGTTATACATTTCGGAAGAGTCGAGTCGTTCTGACAAACTAGTTGTAAGGGACCAAATGATCGCGTTTAATTTGAAGCATTTCCCCGATGACTTGAAGGGCAGGTATCAAGAGGTCAACTTGTATTTAAAAAATAAGGATGGTCAAATTTATGGCGGAATCGTCAGCGAAATATGCTGGAACTGGTTGGAGGTACACTATTTATTTATAGACGAGGCCCTTCGTAACTTAGGGTACGGGAAGAAACTACTAGCTGAAGCTGAGAAAATAGCAAAAGAGAAAAAATGTGATTTTGTAAAACTGGATACGTTAAGCTTTCAAGCTTTAGATTTTTACATAAAACAAGGCTTCGAAGTATTCGGAACGATTCACAATGCTGGAACGCATACGCACTATTATTTGAAGAAGGACATATAGGGATGTAGGGTATAGGCGTTCAACTATCGGACCCTGTAAACCTTATTTGTGAATTTTAGGGTCGAATTGCTTTTTATCGGACCAAGGATCCCTTATTTGCCTATAATCGAGCCCAAACGTATGGAATCATGTGAAATAAGGGCGGCTGAGTCCGTAAGGATCGAGCAAAAAAGGCGTATACAGCAAATAGCGTCACTGGTGTCCGTTCGTATGGTCGTGATCTGGTTTTAGTTTTGATCCTTAATCAAATGGAGGTTAAGCCTATGAAATATTATTACAAAGAGCATCTTACCGGATATAAAGAAATGATAGAACGGGGAAAGCAATCATGGGGTGAACTCCATGGAAATCCGGATGATTTTGACGTGTGTTACTTCAGCATGGTGAACAAGGAGAAAATGTAGTTTGTGTGCTAAGAATGGAGCCGTGATCAATGAAAGTACGAAGCGGGGTTAAAGGGCTTGTTGTGAAGGATCATAAGGTATTAACGATCAAGAAGCATGACGACACATTCGGGGCTGACTACACGCTGCCAGGTGGCGGACAAGAACATGGCGAGACTCTAGTTGAAGCCTTGAAAAGAGAAATGCTTGAAGAGGTTGGATGTCAGATTGAGGTTAAGCAATTCGCGTTGCTCAGGGAGTAYATCGGTAAGAATCATCATGGGAATAGCCTGATTGATCCAAACACGCACGTAGTAGACCATATCTTCCTATGTGAGTTGATAGATGAACATCATCTTGGATTAGGAATGGCTCCTGATGAAGATCAGATCAGCATCGTATGGATCCCTCTTGAGCGAATTAGGGAATACAGGTTTTTCCCTCAATCGTTGGTTCCGTACATCATAGATTACGCAAATGACAAACCACCCACATGCTTTTATACAGGAGACGTCAACTAAGTTGGCATATCCCCTCCAAACGTTCAGATTCACTAAATAAAGACTTGAATATGACGTCACGTAATGTTTTATACTGGGGTTACCGATAAGAAAGCTAGCATAGAAAAAGGGGATGATCATGAAACAAACGTGGAAGGTAGGAGAACTTGCACAGTTAGCGGGATTAACGATTCGAACGCTACGATACTATGATCAGATCGGCTTGTATTCTCCATCGGGTCATTCTAATTCCGGACACAGGCTTTATACCGAATCGGACATTACACGGCTGCAACAAATTTTGTCATTGAAGGAGCTCGGCTTGTCGCTGGATGAGATCAAAACTGTTCTGGCCGGTGATCATTTCAGCCTGTTCGATATCGTATCCCTTCAGATCACCCGAATCAAAAAAAATCTGATCATGCAACAGAAGCTTCTAGGAGAATTAGAGCATATATCCAGCTTGATGGTGAAGAAAGAACCTTTGACCGTTGAAGATTTTACTAAGCTTTTGGGAACGATGCGAATGAGTCATGAGAAGTTTTTTGCCGAGAAGCAGGCGACCTGGAATGCAAATCTCGATCAGCTTGGCCAATATCTTGACGAGCATCCGGAATAATCGAATTAATAGAGGTCTGAATCATGAACGAACATTCTATCGGAAGAGTTCGACTTTCACGTAGGCGGACGGGAGATCATTCGAGATTCATCAGAAGGTAAAATCTATACTTCGATCGCAGGCACGGGGCAAATTATATTTTGGACAATCTGGATGTTGAGCTGAAGCGCACCAATTAAGTGTCATACTGGAGTAGATGAAGGTTAGCGAATCTGGGGATATTCCGTCGGTGCCGCAGGAGGCAAATAGCGCGAAAAAACCGCGTTGCAGCTGTCCAGTCGGTGCCGCAAGAGGCAAATAGCGCGGAAAAACCGCGCTATACAAGCGCAAACTACAGACCGTCATCATGCTTCTATACCGAGACGTCAACTAAGTTGTCGAGAGGAGAGTTGAGCACAATCATAATCGCAGAAACGGAAAGGTTAATCATCAGAACTTTCACGGAAACAGATCTTGCATCTCTTCACGATATCTTATCAGACGCCGAAACCATGGCGCATTATCCCGCTCCCTTCACGATTCAGCAAACACAAGATTGGATCAAGCGAAATCATGCCAGATACCAAAATGATGGTTACGGATTATGGGCTCTATGCTTGAAATCTACTAATGAATTCATTGGTGATTGTGGCCTTGTTACGCAACAAATAGACGGAAGTACAGAGGTTGAGGTTGGATACCATGTTCATAAGAAACTTTGGTCGAAGGGCTTCGCAACGGAAGCAGCACAAGCTTGCAAGGCATATGGATTCCACACGTTAAGTCTGAATAAGCTAATAAGTATTATTGATCCGCGCAACATCGCATCCATTCGTGTGGCCGAGAAAATTGGGTTTACACGAGAAAAAGAAGCGTATGTTTTCAACAAAAACCACTATATCTATTCAAGTGTAAAAGGTTTGTGAGCTAACGCCTGCAGGCCTTTTTTGTATGGTAAATACGACATTGACGAGCGAATGAATACTCTACTTGAAGGCAAGGGGTTGTTAAGGTGATTAATCAGAAGGAATGGATTATGGAAGCGGATATTATAAGTATGCAGGCAGCTATGGAGGCAGGTACGATTCGTTCTGAGGATCTTGTGAGACTATACCTTGACCACATCCAGGAACATGATTCGAAGATCAATTCCATCTTGGAAATCAATCCGGATGCTATCGATATTGCCAGAGCCTTGGACAAGGAACGAAGTGAAACGGGGAGTCGGGGGCGGTTGCACGGCATTCCCCTATTATTGAAGGACAATATGGATACCCATGATCGGATGCATACGAGTGCCGGATCGGTGGCCTTGGCTGAATCCTTCGCGGCGGCAGATTCTTATGTAGCGCAACAGCTCCGTCGGGCAGGTGCTGTCTTGCTTGGGAAAACGAACATGACCGAATGGTCTAATTTCATGTCTAGCACAATGGCAGCGGGTTACAGCTCTCGAGGTGGACATGTCCTGAATCCCTATGGTCCAGGAGATCTATTCATTAGCGGATCTAGCTCCGGATCTGCGGCAGCTGTAGCTGCCAACCTAGCCGCAGCTGCGATCGGGACGGAAACAGCTGGCTCTATAGTTGGTCCTGCTAGTCAAAACTATCTTGTAGGCCTTAAACCTACAGTTGGACTAATCAGTCGTGCTGGTATAATCCCGATATCCAGTAGCCAGGATACACCAGGCCCCATAACCAAAACGGTATCCGATGCCGCTATTTTATTAGGTGCTTTAACCGGAGTTGACGAGAAGGATTCAGTTACATTTTCAAGCAAAGGCCGTTCTTATCTAGACTACACGCCATTTTTAGATGCTCAATTCATCCAACATGCAAGAATCGGCATTCCTAGACATTACTATAAAGATTTGGACGAGGAAAGACTAGCGATTATGGAAGCGGCGATTAAGACTTTAAGAAACGAAGGGGCCACCATTATAGATCCCGTCTCTCTTCACATCGAAGAGAATAATTGGAATAATGATGTGATCACTTATGAATTCAAGAAAGGACTCAATCATTACTTATCACAACTAGCTGACTCGGTTCCGATCCACTCTTTAACACAATTAATCGAGTATAACAATACCCATACAGAGGTTGCTTTGAAATACGGGCAAGACACGTTAATCCGATCCAATGAAACAACACTCACGGAACACACCTATCTTCAAAAGAAACAACAGTACTCACAAAAGGCTATAAGTCAAGGAATAGATTATGTACTGGACAAACACAATCTACATGCGTTGATGTTACCAGGAAATGTGGATGGGATGTATATAGCAGCTAGATTAGGCTATCCGTTGCTTTCCATTCCGGCAGGATACGTAGCGAAAGGAAGCATCAACTCCCGTGGCGAACAGACAAAGGGCCCCTTTGGTGTAGTCTTCTCAGGAAGAGCTTACAGTGAACCTCTATTAATTAAGATTGCATTCGGTTTTGAACAAGCGACTCATCACCGATTTCAACCGCAATTGTAAACTAACTGACGACGTCCTGTTAAAAAATAATGACAGTCCAGAACGTTATTCCCACGTTACAGACTGTCATTTTGTTATATAGGCGATTCCAAACTCATGGTCCTGTACGAATCAATCCAATCCATTGCCAATACGGGGTACACACCACGGCTACCGCGACAACCGCCAGTCCATATCCGATCGCGACCATCTGCCCTTGGCGATGACTGAACGGCTTGCCTTCTGCACTATAGTAAGCGGTTAAGTATGTAGGCGATTGATAGGCGAAGAAGAACGGATCGGTCGACAGCAAGATGATGAATACGAGCACCCACGGATGAATACCCGCCTGCTCCGCCAGAGGCAGCATGGAGATCACAAGTAGGATGACGGCCGGGTCATCCCGGACAACGAGTGTAACCAGGAAGGAAAGGACGATGACGGCCAGCAGGAATAAGGTTGGCGACGACAGGAACATCGACATCGGTTGACTGAGCGCTGCTGACATCGCTTCGACGATTCCCAACTGCTCGGCGGCTTGGGCGAAGCTGAAGGCGATCCCGATGAACAGTAGAAATGGCCAATCGATCCCGGATTTCAACGTTTGCGTGTCCAGTACGCCGCTCATAACGAGCACCGCAAAGCCAATCAGCATGATCCATGTATTGTCCAGTTCGTGCAGAGGTTGGGCGATCATCAGTCCGATGCAGCCCAGCACGGTATATACCGTGATCCGTTCTTCTCTCGTCCATTTGCCAAGCAGGCGAAGCTGGTCATCCAGCACCTTGGGCGAGATAACCTTGCCTGGCGTCACTTTCTTGAACCGTACCAACAGATACACTAGTATAACCGCTGAGAATATTAGAAAGGCTGGCAACGCATAAAGAAACCATTGGAACCATGTGACCGACTCTCCGCCTGGAACTAGGCCATAAGCCATCACGTTCGTATAGGACCCGGTCATAACGAACGGCGCCGTGAAGCCGTAGAATACCATAGCCGCAAGCCCAAGTCCTGCCGCACCGTGACTCTTGTCGGGGAATCCCATCGATTCCGACAACGTTTGTGCGATCGGAACGCCCAGTGCCACCTTCGCCGAGGACGAGGGGATGAGCGGATTCAGTGCAGCCCCGCCTGCTACGATGCCCCACAGCTGGCCTCGGTAGTGCGCGGGAAACTTCTTGAGTGCGTGCAGAGATAGGCGATACAGAATACCGGACTTCGTAATGACAGCACCGAGCGCCAGAATGAACAGCATGTACAGCCACGTAGACGATGCGAATCCAGATAACGCCACCTCTGGCTCAACCAGCCCCCCTACGACCCAGAACATCGCCATGAACAAGGCTACCAAGTAATCCGGCACGATGTTCACGATCCATAGCGCCACAGCCGCGATTCCTATGCCGATGAACTCCATCCCGTTGCGGTCGAGTCCGGCGAAGGGGGCGGTATAGTGAAAATATAGCAAGCTGGTCAGGGCGAAAACTACGGCAAATGCGGCTGACAGTCGTGTCCGCTTCAATAAACCTCCAGCACGATCAGCCAATAGCTTGCTTCGGTGACCGTCTAACTTCTGCTTGGCGAGTTGATACTTGCGGTCTTCGTGCTCGATCGTGACGCCGGCTGCCGTATGTCGGATGGATAATGTCAGGGTGTCGGCCATCTGCAAATACTCCAGCGCCTTCTGCTTCCATTCCAGCTTCCGGCACAACTCGGCTCCACGCTCGTATAGCGTTATAGTTTGCTGCATCGTGAAATAAGTTTGATTATGCTCCAGCGCTTTCTCTAGGCTTGCGAATCCCGCTTCTCTTCCCTGCTCGCCACACATCTGGATATACCGTTCGAACACAGAGAAGTGGGCGAACAATCGGTCTTGGGGGCAACGATCCAACAGTTCCAACGGATCTTTGGAATTGTTGGGATCATTGGAGTCCAGGGGCTCCTTGTGTTCAGACATGGCCTCCAGCAGCGCATCCCATTCCTCGTACATCGTATATAACTGAAAAGCAGGAACCCGCTCCGCACGCGACAACCAGTACGTCGCTGCTTCCTTGATCCATTGCTGCTTGACAGCATGTCCATACTTCAAGACGAAAAGCTCGGCCAATCCGGTTCGGACAGCAGACACCACGCAAAACCACTCTTCGTTCATCGAGTCGATCTGCACGAATTTCCTCAACACCGGGAACCGCTCCAGCTCCTCACTCCATGAGAAGTTCTGAGGCAAATCTAATCTTGAAGCGGACTGAAGTAATCCCAGGCTGGCCGATGGCAGCAGAGCGCTAGCCAGTATGCACTCTACTAACGACTCTGGTAGCTGCGCTAGCTCGAGCTGCAGCCATTTCGACTTGTCTTCCTTCGAAGCTTGCAACCGGACATTCGTCTGAATCAATCTCTGCGAGAGGGAACGGATGAAGTACGCTGAGATGATCGGCTGCTCTTCAATCAGCTTCTGGAACGTCTCCTGGTCCATCTTGTACAAGACGCTGTCCAATACGGTAACAGCTGTTGCAGAACGTGGTTCCTCCGTCAGCAGCGCCATCTCCCCAAGCGTGTCTCCGTCAGTCAGAACGGCCAGAGCTTGTCGGCTTCCTTCCGGTGTAACTGCGAACAGCTCGATGTGCCCCTGCTGAATGATGTACATGCTGTCGCCTGAATCGCCTTGCTCGAATAACACTTCTCCCGCTTGGAATTGGAGTTTTTCCAATCGACCTACAATTTTAGCCAACTCTACATTCGAGAGTCCGTGGAACATTTCAATCTCATTCAGGGTCACCTTGTGTCTACCTCTTCCACTCTACTGACAATGGAATGGAGATCCCGTCACCACCAGCCACAGCATAGCGGTATGTCGGCGGGTTACCATCCGCTGATTCGACGTTCGCCCAGTCTTCGATCAGCGTAACACTGCCTAGATCCAACCGAACCGAATGATCGCCTGTGCTGCCATATTCCCAATTACAGATGCGGAATACAGGGTTACGGCCTTCCCCATCTACATAGATATGCTTGCCGGTCAAGTCAACTCCCGCAGGTAATGGGGGCGTGAAACGAACCTCCATCCAGTTCGTTTCACTCAACTCCTGCGAGAAGCCAATTACAGTTCCTGTGAGTGACGGGCATGTCCCGTCGATGACGGGGTTGGAGGTCGGTCCGATCCGACTGCCGTTCACCAAGAACGCGTAGACCGGCTCGCCGTCACGCTCGGCATATAAGCCCACGGCCCCGCGGAACGCAATCGTACCGTCGATTAAGTAATCTACAGTCGGGTCGTTGGCGTGTATGACGTAGTCGACCCGACCGTCCTTGCGCTCAATCCGCAGCGCAACGACCGCCCCTGCGCGGCTCCCATCGCGCGCTTCGGCCTTCACGCGGGTAACGCCTCGCAGCTGTCGCTCTCCCTTGTACGGCTCGAGCAGAGCTACGAAGCAGCTCTTGTGGTCGGCCGGACGCCGCTTGGCCAGCAAGTAGCGCAGCCGCTCCGGGTTCCCCGGTCGATTCGTTGACGGGTGGCCGTCGGCTAGCGCCACCTCGTTGACATCAGTCAACATCGTCAGCCGCAGGTGGATCTCCTGCGCATCTGTCGCTGCCGTTGTCGCTATTCGCGAATCTTGCTCGCCCAGGACCCCCCATGTATCGCGGACCACCCAATCCACGGCGAATATGTCCCGTGGTGCCACATCTCGCTCCACATCGGTCAAGTAATGGAACCCGCTGCCCTTATAACCCTGCAGCGGCAAGGCTGGGTCGGCGTCATAGGGCTGCCCGAACTCGACATCGGGACCGGCATACGTTCCGCCCTTCTGGCGAACGAGCGCCAGACCCTCCGTGAGGACGGGACCTTCCGCCCCGTGGAACGAATACAGGTGTTCGTCTCCACCCTCCACTTGAAACATATCGACTGCGTAGGAATGCGCTTCGTCTAGTCGCACCATGATCACGCAGCGGCGATACACGGAAGTCTGCTCATACACCGAAGGCTTCTCCGCCTCCACAACCTGAACCTCTCCCGTTCCCACGAACAGCCGCGTCGACCCGACAACACTACCTTCTTGCTTGCTGCGATCGACAGTGACGGTATTATGGGCAACTGTACCGCGATCCCAATGGTGGGTCTTCTGGTGACTGTTGTCACACTTCTCGGGATAACCAAGCTCAGGCGCCAAGTCCAGTCCGAATCCGTATAGACCTATGTTCAAAGAATCCTTGTGACCATGCCCCATATTCCGGCCGTGATATAGCCATACTGCACGTCCGGAATGTCCTATTCCGTCCCGCAAAGCGGTGAAGCCATACCCGCTATAATTCAAGCTTTCCAGACGGAACGGCCCATGAACAGCCACGACTTGCTTAATGTCCTTAAGCACCCGCTCCGGGTCTGACGAGAACAAGCCACCCCGCAAACCGTCCGTCGAATTCCCGTTCACCAATACCGCTAGCTGGGCGAACATTGGCTCGCCGGTTCGTTCAAACACATCTACGACCATTTCCAACTTGTACAGCGTATTGGGATTCCCGGCCGAGTCGCTGTCCCCGATCTGCGGCATGTAGCGGTCGAGCATAAGAAGTCCTGCATGAGCGCGCAGCATTTGCCGGAACTTGGGGTTGCTGTACAAATCCCCACGCGGGTACCGATCATAACCGTGCAGGATATCTGCGACCATCTTGAATGAATCCACCCAGATGTTGTTGTATAGCGGCGCCGCCTCATCGCCAAAGCCATCGCGGTCCACATCGTGAACGAGCGAATGCAGCATGTTCCCGCCGGTAACCGCCCAACCGCCTTCCTCCGGCCTCAGCATCTTACCTTCTTGCAGGACGAAATCCAGCCATTCCTCAGTCGTACCCGGCTCATCCAATACGATTGCAGCCAACGCGAGTGCACTCTGATGCATGCCATTGTTACCTTTGATCTGTACCTTCTTCACACCTGGGTACACTTGACGAAGGATTCCGTCCTCGATGTTCGTCCGAATGTCATCCATCGTACGCTTCGAATGGGGCAACTTATAATAGGCAGCCTTCTCCGCGAGAAACGCCAACACCTCAGTCTGTTCCTCCACCATAGCAGGGAAGAAGGCATCGTAGGCGCTTATGAATGAACGGACAAGTCCCGTTTCCCAAATACATCCGATAACTTTTCCTTGTCCCGTACTCCCATGGGAATTGAGAAATCCGTATTGCCAATCAAACACACCGCAATCCATCGCAGGATATAAGTCAGCTACGCGGTCTAACAATACGATGCCGGCTTGGGCATATTGGAGCTCCCCGGTATACAAGTAAGCGTCGCGCAGCTGTAAGAGTGCAGCCTCAACGATTCCTCCATGCTCCCACGGAGCATCCGTCGAAGGGAACACATTACCGCCAGCGTCGATCATTCGACACCATATTTTCCAATGGCTATAGAATGCTACAAACGTCCAGTTATCCCCGTTCCCATCTCTCCAGCCATAGCCGTCATCCACCCCCCAGTCATCCGCCTGCTCCGGGTATAGTTCGTTGCGCAAATAGCGATTGTCCGCCAACTCGCGATGAAACACGCCATGCTGATCCTTGCCGCTCTCATAATAGGAAGCGAAGTCATTGGAAGGGAAGACAGACTCACAGCTTGGACACACCAGCTTCCATGGCTGTTCCAGTAGATTAGCGAGCCACGGCCAGCGTCCATAAGCATGGTGCGCCGTTCCGCACACCGGGCAGCCCAACTGCTGATTCACGGCGTAGCTGCGTGGAACAGTCTGTGGGGCAGGAACATGCCAGAGCCATTCCCAACCCAGACCCACATAAACATCCGCTTGCTTCACCGCCTCCTCCAGATAAGGCTTCGCCCAGTCGTAGACACGTACATTACGCTGTACGGCCGCTACTTTCTCCGGTGTATAGTACGTGCTCTTTCTCTTAACACCCATGAACTATCCCTGCCTTCTATGAAATTGAATGATAGGAACAACATCAGCTTTACGACAAAAAACCTTGCTTCCGCACATATGTCGAAAGTTCAAGGTTTGGGTATTTGAAGCGTAATCATCCAATGTTAGTGAGCTCACACCTGAATGATCAGCTTGGTTCGTATCGGACTTCATCGACATCACCTCAATCATTGAGTATACGCCTATTATACTCGATAAGAGCCGACAGCCTATCCTTTTTTCCACGACAGGATCGGCTAATGATTCGACTTCCTCCGCATGGTCGCATTCCCCAACGACAGTCGCTGTCGAAACCAATATTTCCCGGGAAATTTGTCGGCTCCCCAATCAACAACCGCCATTCGATGATCCATGTCGACAAGACGTGACTAACAGGTTCTGAAAATCGGAGAAGCAGAGAAATCGCTCCACGACCTAATTGTCGCCAACGACGACGGTCTTCCCTATCGAAAATCCAGTTAAGCACCTGATCGATCAACCAGTGTGTCTTCGTGTTAGGTAACCTGCGGCATGCGCAGTCTGAGCAGCAATTTGGCCAACGATGCCGAGCCCCAATCGGATCCATCCGCTCCCTATTTGAATAGTAGCAATTTGGCCATTTATCTGATATTCTCTGTTATAACATCCAGACTGGGGGTCATGCTCATGCACAAATTACTTCTCGTATTCTCCCTACTCCTGACCGGGAGTCTGGCCACTGGCAGTTCATCTGCCACCGACCTGTCCGGGCCTCCAGCGGCCTACACAGACGGCCATCTCCAAGTGACCGCGCATCGCGGCAACTCCACCGTCGCGCCGGAGAATACGCTTAGCGCCATGTTGAAAGCGTTTCAATCTGGAGCTGGATATAGCGAGCTTGATGTTCAGGAAACCGCCGATGGCGTGCTCGTCCTGATGCATGACCATAGCGCCAAGCGGACGACCGGTATTAACAAGAACATCTGGGAGCTACAATCCAAGGAGTTGCTGAATGCCAGCGCTGGTAGTTGGTTCAGCCCAGTGTATGCCAACGAGTTAGTACCGACGCTCGAGCAAGTCATTGCCGCTGTCAAAGGTAAGATGCTGTTGAATATCGAGTTGAAAAACAACGGACATCAGAAGCGTCTTGCTGAGAGCACCGTCGAGCTGCTGGAGCAGATGGACTTCGTTCAGGGGTGCACCGTCACCTCCTTCGACCCTGCCATGCTGGAAACGGTCAAGCGATTGAACAAGAACATCAAGACCGGCTTGCTCGTCAGCGAGAAGAAAACCGACATCGCCTCAGTCTTCCGGAATGAATCGTTCGATGTGATTAGCATCGCCTTCTCCCTGATCGATGAGACGTTCATGCGCACTGCTGCTCAATATCACAAGGAAGTGTACGCCTGGACGGTGAACGACAAAGCCGTGATGGAGCGAATGCTGAACTACGGTGTGACCAGCATCATCACGGACGTGCCGGAGCAGTTAATTCAGTTGCTGGTTAGTAGGCAGTGAGCATAATGGATTCGTGATCTTTCCGATCTCCCATATAAAAAACCAACTGTGCGCTTGAATGCGACAGTTGGTTTTATTTGGGTTATTAATAATTCAATGATTACTGAACTTTGTCTCCGATCGTGCGTTTCCACGCTTCGCTGCCATCCGTGTTACGGATCGATTCGTGGGACTGTGTCGCTTCCTGCACGTCTCCGAACGCCCAGTGACTAGACTGGATATCCGGGAACAACGGGGTAAGTCCTTGCAGAGGTCCGCGATATAGCATCCGATTGATCAGGGTAACTGCCTCGGAACGAATAATGTCGTTCTGCGGCTTGAACGAGCCATCCGGATAACCGGAGACGAACTTGCCGCGGAACAGCTGCTCGATCGCCGACGCTGCCCAATGCCCTTCAATATCATTGAAGTGCAGACTTCCTGGCTCGCTGCTCTCCATCTTCAGGAAGCGAATCATGACCGAAGCAAGCTCCGCTCTTGTGACCGCTACATCAGGACGGAACGTTCCATCCTCGAAGCCGCTGAAGTAGCCGTGCTTCGTAACGATTCGAATGTAGTTGGCTGCCCAGTGGTCCGCCGATACATCCGAGTAGTGAAGCGAATCCTGCAAATTCACATTCTCGGTCAAGCGCGCAACGATCGCTGCCAGTTCCGCACGGGTGAGCGAGCGGTCCGGCTTGAACAGTCCGTCTGGATATCCCAGAATGTAGCGTTGATGCTGTAGGTTCTCGAATCGTTTGGAGAATACTTTAACTTTCACTGCCGATTGCGCCTTCACCGACTGACTTCCTGTACCGCCCAGGAGGAATTCACCCGGCAAATCATAGGAAGCATCCGGCGAAGTCAACTGCGGCCACTTGACGACTAGCTTGAAGCTGCCCGTATTGCCTCCAACTAAATCCTTCACTGTCCATGTCACGGTTCTTCCGTCGACATGCCCCCCATTCGCGTCTACAACGACCGCACCTTCCGGCAGGGTAACCCGAATGTCTCCGGTTGTAAGCGTAGTGAGCGAAGTATTCTTGTAATCGACGGTAACGACTGTAGAAGCTCCTTCCTCTACCAAACCTTTATCCACGGATAAATTCAATGTAACACTAGGCTGCGGCGCGACATAGAAGCCACCTCCGCCTCCACCACTAGGTTGCGGCTTAAGCCTAAGGTCATGCTTGACGATATCGAACTCGACCGAAAGTGTAGGACTCGTATATGTCTGGTAGCCAGGCTTCGTAACGACCAAATAATAGTCTGCCTCTGGATACACCATGTACGCATAGAAACCATTCTTGTCACTCGATTGGGTCGGGCTGGCATTGTTGTTCGGCTCGAAGCCCACAAGCGCCGGCAGTACAACGCCGGTATTCGGGGTTCTGCCCTTGTTACGGTTCCTTGTCGAATCGGCATACTTCAATTCAACGGTAGCGCCTTGGATCACTTGACCCGTGACATCATCTCTGATCGTTCCATACGGATCGACCAGCTCTTGAGTAATATTCATCTCACCGTCTGCGTTCACTTTTACCTTACTCTTGCTAATGGTTAATTGTTGTCCGTCGCCGAAATCATACCGGATCTCAAGAGTATATTCGCCTACGGTTAGACCATTGGCACTGAATACGCCATTCTTCAACTCGAACGCCTTCGGAGAAGCGCCGTCCATGATATAGTTGCCTGCGCTGTCTTTGAGGTACACTTTCAGACTGGAGGACAAGTCGCTGCTGATCATGCTTGTCTGGCCATCCGGCTTCTTCATGAGCACGACGCCTGTTACGGTCTTCTCGGAGTCGAACTGCTCGCTTCCGCCGCCGGTCACTTCGCCAACGCTAGCTTTTTGTTTATATGTGACAGGCGTAGACACCCCGCCCACCATGATGTTCTGCGTTACATCCATATCATACACAACGTTGCCGCGAGGCACGATGACGGAGTAGGCACCGTTCGCATCGGTCGTTGTCGTCTCGTCGAAGTCGATGCCCGGCTCGATAATCCCATTGCCGTTCAGATCAAGCGTGACCCGCACGGTGGCGTTAGCGACAGGCGTGTTCGAAGCTCCAGATGTGATGATCCCCGCTACGGTAGCCGGCATAAAGGTGATCGTGATCTGATCTTGCCCGTACAGGCCGCGCACCGAATCGTTCACCGTAGCGGATACGGGGACGAACTGTTCGCTCACGCCTGTAATCTTCGCGGACTTGAACGTGACGACCGCTTTGCCTTCATTATCCGTGATGGCCCAGTCCGGTCCTTCGAAGGAGCCCTTGTCTGTCGGAGCCGAGAATACGACCTTGACCCCTGAGATTGGATTCCCTTCACCATCGGTGAGTAGCCCTGTTAACTTCGTAGTCGAATTGCCGTCCCCAAGAATTTTCTCCGGATCAGCCGTCAGCTTCAGTCCGGTCGCCATTACGCGGAATGGATTGTCGATAAGACGGGTAGTTGGTTCGGTTGGCAATAAGGTATTCCCGTTCTTCGCGATGAAGGTTACCGTATAGTCGCCGGGTGCCATATTGGCCGGTAATGGGTAGTTCACGCTCCATTGCTTGTATTCATCCGTTGCAGATGTGGCCGAATTCGTCCAAGTAAGTGGGACCTCGACGCCATTGATTGTCGCGATCACTTGGGTGGCCTTCAGCGAGCTGACTGCCGACAGCTTCAGTGGCTGTGAGGGCAATCCGTACACGAGCGAAGGATCTCCCTGCGCTTTGTTGCCTACCCAGCCATCGAGGGCACGGTTGATCTGAACCGTCACTGCAGCTGGGTTACTAACCTGGCGATACACATCATCGGTTACCGTGAAGGAGAACGTATCCTTGCCCCACTTAAATGGAGCGGTTGGTGTATATATCCAGTGGTTTCCTGTATTCGATCCATCTGGTACCAGCGATCCGCGGCCTGGCCCGTTCGTTATCGCGTATTCCAGGATGGACGGCTCCGCATCGGTGCCGAGCAGCTCGATTGGAATCGAAGTTGCCCCTTCCTCCGCCTCTACAATCTTCGGTTGAGCAACTGGCTTACCATCATACGTGATCGTGATTGTAGCAGGCGTATTAGCGTATTGCTTACCGTCGGTGCCGCTCCACTGGAATACAACCGGTGTGAGCACCGGCATACCCTGAGCTGGTGTGAACACCAGTCGATCTAGCGTCTGGAAGTTGATCACATCTCCACTGCTGATTGGAGTGTACACCGCTCCAGTGACAGATTTTAGAGTTCCTAGAGTACTGAATCCGTTCGGTAACGTAATCTTGATCTGACTCAGCGTGTCACCGTCTGCATCCGTGTAGGTAAGCTCGCTCTTCGGTATGATGACCGGCTGACCCTCGAGACCTGGCTTTGCCAAGTTGTTCACGACAGGAGCCGTATTAATCTTGATTGCAACTGGTGCTGGATTCAGGGCATATTGAGCCCCATCCCAGCCGTTCCATGTAAAAGTCACCGTACCGGTCTGACCCGGGTCTGGAATGAATTTCAGTTGTCCAAGGCTGCCAGCCGGAATTTCTTGACCAGCCGTAACGTTCACATTATTAAGCTGCAAAGTACCTGCGGTCGGTAAAGTAACGATCTTTACCTTGCCTAGAGCCGTGGTATCCTGATAGCTGCTGCCTGTAAAGTCTCCTGCTGTGAACGGTACCGAAAGATCGCCTTCGTTGCCGGTTTTGTTAACCGCGCTAACGACAGGCGCCAAATTCGGCGTCAAGGTTACATTTGCGTCGAACTGAGCATATGTCGCCTTCCCTGCATCGTAACCGTTCCACCTGAAAGTTACCGGCTGGTTGAACCCGCCATTCGGATCGGGTACAAAGCGCAGTTTATCCAAATCGGCTGCCAAGATCTCATCGCCTGCATAGACGACATCCGTTACGTTTGGTCCCTTCAAGAGCTTGCCTGCGCTCGCATTCGGCAAAGTAACGATCATTACTTTGTTAAGTGTGTTGTCTGTCGCGCCGCTAATGCGAGAGAATTTGCTTTCGAAATCGTTTTGCGTGAACTTGATCTCTTCGTACTGCAGTCCCGACTTGGCGATATCCGCCACTTTAGGGTCGAACGTAGAGAGCGAGTAGATGTGCTGTACCTCGCTAGGATTGAATGTAGTGTTATCCTTATTGTTGAACAAGATGATGTTGATGGTATATTCCTTGTTAGCTTTAATGGAAGGGTCGCTTAGAACAGGAATAGCCATACCACCTGGAAGACCATCGGGAGACCTTGGTTGCCCTGCAATCGAGTTCGGGAACTCTAGCCGCTCCGTAGCCAGATTCAGATCTTCGCCATTTTTGGTCTCAATTACATTAATCTCCATGGAGAAGTTTCCATCCATCTTAGGGATAAACGTAGGGTCGACCGTCACCTGGCCATCTGCGAGGGTAATGATCGCATTCGTGATTTCACCGGTCTGCCGGACTCCGCCGTCGATGACGAGTTGGGCCCAGTCTACCTCGACGACCCAGTTACTGGCATTTGTAGTCGCGGACTTATGGTGATGGGTCGAGATCCCAAAGTAATTCTCTTTCCCATTCGAGACAGTACCCAATCGACTGATGGCATTCGCATCCAGCTTCATGACAGTCGTATTCCATGTATCGTTATTTCCGGAGAGCGCGCCTACGTAGTAGTCGCTGTTGAACTCCTTCTTGTATTCAGCGCTCTTGCCGCTGACTTTCGTGGTACTCCAGTTCGTACCGCCTGGATATGTACCGAGCACGATGTGACTGGGATCGTTCGACATGTAGACTCGGTCCCATTCCCCGGTGTTTGCAACGGTTTTTCCCAAGGCGTCGATCTCATGCTCGTCTACATCGTATGCCCGCACCAGTAAATATGCGCTCTTCTGCGGAGCTTGGGCCAGGCTCGGAATCTTGTATTCGATGGGATAGAGAACATCTGCTGGTGTGTTGCTCCCGCTCGGAAACACCGCTCCTTCGTTCCCGATTTTCTTGCCGACCCCGAAATCCGCGCCGTCTGTTGCATCCGCTGCCGCATCCGCCGCCGGAATCCAAGTGTCAACCGGCTGGTAATATGTAGCCCCTGGCGTCACTGTCGCCGCCTCCACCGTTCCGGCGGCTGGGATCAGCGGGCTGATGACAAGCAACAGCGCCATTGCTGCTGCTATCCATTGCTTTCTCCACAATCTTGTAAATAAGTTGACCACGTACTTATCCTCCACTCTCAATCCATTTGATTTTTCTCATCCGTCTAGTTAGCCTGACTATCTTGCCTCTATCATGATAACGGAGCGACCTCTACAGTTTCTATACAACGGGATAGCACTTGAGTCTGCTGTCGACAAAGGCTGCCAACCGCGAGAGGAATAAGAAACCCCGCCAGCGGCCGGGTCCTTGGTAGTTGAGTTAAGTTGTGTGCGTTCCCTCCAAGTGTCATGTACTAATTCCAGAATGTTGTAAAAGTGCAGGATCTTCTCCCCATGCCCGTCTATGGCTAATGAATTGTTGCAAAATGTGCAGTATTTTATCGACAAGATCTCGATTTTCGTCCGAACTATAGCAAAAAAGCAGGAGCTATCGCAGCAATATGGTACATTCGGATACAAACGGATCAAAAATCCTGCATTTTTGCAGGATTCGTACGAATGAGCTCACAACAATCGCTTACTGCCGAGTACCAACCTCGCGAATCTCGACTGAACCCCATATATGCGACTAATTCGAGCTTTACTGCACCCTTCAAGACAAGTAATTAAGGGGACAGCCTCCGACTCCCCCAGAACCCCAAAAACTTATACTTTCTGGCTATTCTATAATCAAAGAAAGGTCCCTCAGACTAAGTCTGAGGGACCTTTGGCACCTATGTACTATATCGATGGCTCAATGAAAACCTTACTTCTTTCGTTGAATCGGAAACATTAATTCCACGGATTCCTTCGTAGCATCTTCCACTTCAATGCTATACGTATCCGTTAATTCATAATCCGATTCACGGATCCACTTCATTAAGGATCCAAACGTCGAATGACCGGTTTTGATGACGCTTGCATACGTACTTGACGGTATTTCCATGGATTCCATCCCAGAAGGAACATGATCCAAGTTATCGACTTCAACCCCAAGAACTAATCTGAACTCGTCCCTGTCGTCATCATAATTGGGCGGATCAATAGACACCGCATATGCAAGAGAAGGGTTAATCCGGTTCGTTATCTCCTTTTTCCGTTGCTCGAATTCTGCATGTAAAGCCGGGCCAGCAGTACCTACATCCTTCAGCAATGTACTAATGGCCATTCCGACAATTAATATAGGTCCTTTTGCCTCTATATTCACTTCCATGCCGATCACTCCCTGGATATTTCCTAGGCTACTTATTATGCTTGTTGCCGCTCTTGTATTGTCTAACCACTACAAAGGCCAACACACACATAACAACCACAACTACCGTAGTGAACACAAGTAATTCCATTTGCGATTGATACCTCCTTATCCAAAACCACCTTATTGGATGGTTTCAGAATTTAATGGTGTTTCATATGCTGAAGCGTCTGCACGAAAATTTGTTCAATATGGTCATCGTCCAGAGAGTAGAACACCGTCTTCCCTGCTTTACGTCGCTTCACAATGCGGAGATTGCGGAGATAGCGAAGCTGGTGAGATATGGCGGATTGCCCCATCTCTAACAAGACGGATAGATCGTGAACGCATAGTTCTTTTTGCAACATGGCATAAATGAGCTTTGTTCTTGTAGGATCCCCAAGGGCTTTGAACACATCTGCCATCTGGCTGGCCATTGCATCATTGATCATTTGAGATTTCAATACATGCAAGTCTGGATCCGTACCTACACATGTATCGTCACAAGAATCGTGAAGTAACTTGTCCAATCCTACACCGCCTTATGCTTATTCGTAATAATTCCATTATAGCAAAAACGGTGACGGCAATCACAACTATTCTGATTTCTTGTTTCTCTTGATCATACGCCGGAGAAGTGCAACAATCCCCACCGCAACAAGTCCAATCACAATAGGCTGTACATAAGAACTACCCTGGGACGATTTACCAGTCGCGGGTTCAGGTGTTGCGGTTGGTGATGGTGTTGCTGTTACCGATGGCGTTGCAGTAGGTGTTGCGGTTGGAGTTGCAGTTGGTGCTGGTGTTGATGTCGCCGACTGGGGTAACTGGATAGTAAAAGAGTATTTCCCGGTTACAGGGTGACCATCTTTTCCGACGATTTTCCAGTTGGCCGTATACGTCCCATTCGGTAACTCCGATTCGAACTTCGCTGTCATACTTGGGCTCGTAACCTTAACATCGTTAAGCTTGACCTTGTCGCCCTTAGTATTGACGACCTCAACTGTACTTAGAGACTCTATATCCGTATTGAATTCCATCGTTATTTCTGTTATTGGTTTGACTACCGTCTCGTCCGTTGTTGGAACGGATGACTTCAATCCCGTATGGGCAAAAGCAGTTACAGGAACAACCAGCAGCAACAGCAGCAGTAATGCAAGTGACTTTTTGAACATAGCTTCCAGCCTCTCCTTCATCGTATCATGCAGCATATCCGAATTTGATTATAACAAATCAGTAGTAGCGGATCTCATCAGATAAGCAACAAATTTTCGAACATTTGTCAATATGAGCAACTGTTCAGATATTGGAGCTGTGGTATGATAGGACAGTAGTGAGTATGGTACTGCCATCTCAATTCATAACACACAAGGAGTGGGAACCCTGTATATTTATTTCTCAGAAACACTATTATATGTTTGCTTTTGCCTCGTTGCGGGTGCTGTATTCCTGAATTTCATTCCCGTACATAAGAAGCCGGATATTCGGATCTCACCTACTCTCTTGTTCAATTTATTCATAGCAATCGCACTGTTATCGTTCGTTCCTGTTATTCGGGGCACACTATTTTTTACAGATGAAGAGTTCCCATTCTGGAATGTTCTTCCCGATGTGTTGGCAGACTTGGAATTAGGCCGTGCCTGGGTGTGGATCCTTATCCAAAGTACGATTATCCTATTCATTATGGCCATGAAAGACATCCAGAAAAATGTGTTGCTCAATGGCATTGTGGCGCTATTACTAGTCGGAATCATGTTCTCCTATGGGTGGGCTAGTCATGCTGCCGGTCAATCCCAATCGTTCGGATTCCTGGCCGAGTCCTTGCATTTAATAGCGATTAGCTTATGGATAGGGATTATTATTATCGTGGGTTGGTTTGCGAGAGGCAGCGATAACTGGTCATCATTTATTCGCTGGTTCAGTCCGCTCTCGATCGGATGCGTGCTTGTTGTCATTGCTGCCGGGCTTACACTCATGTTCTACATTGTCCCCGACTACGTTAGTTCGTGGATTATTACTTATGGACAAGCGTTACTTATCAAGCATTTACTTTTTATACCGCTGCTTGTTTTCGGATACTTAAACGGGTTTTTGATGAATAGAAGACTTCTCACGCAATCCAACTTCGACCCTAGATCGTGGCTGAAGGGGGAAAGCTTATTCGCTGTTCTGATCTTCGCAATTACCGCATTTATGGGCGTACAAACACCGCCGCACGAGGGTGAAGGTACGACTGAGCCTATCGCCTCTTCCCCATTATTCCAGCAGTTCTATCCGGACATTCTCAAGTATCAATTCATCTCATTGAACTGGAGTTGGCCTGCAGTTGTGTTTACATTGGCCGGATTGGTGATACTATTCGTCATCATCAAAGCGTATAGACGAATCTCAGCCTGGAGCGCAGTTGGACTCGGTCTTATGTTCGTATTGACGGGTTACGTAGCTCTTATGTTCTGGGTTGGTTGAAATTCGTTCTAACAATCCTTTGACAAAAATAACATGTCGGAATATCATATGAATATATATTCATATTTGGAGTTGAAGGATGGTTGCCCTATGGTTGAGTATCGTGTGAAGGGATTGACTTGCGGCCATTGCGCCCAAGGAATGGAGAACCAAATCAAGCAGCTGGAGCATGGCGAACATTCCAAGTTAAGCTTTAATTCAGGCAAATTGAGCTTGGATCCCCGAGTTTCTCTTGCAAGTGTTGAGAAAATTTTGAAATCCGATGGGGCTTATATTGAACAAGAGCAAGCGGCCCATTCTCATAATCATGATCATAACCACAATCATAACCACAATCATAACCACGATCACAAACAGGAGCATAAGGTCAGTCATGACCATGATCATGATCACTCGCACGGGGACGGGAACTCTCGTATCCTGAAGTTGCTGGTCGTTTCCGCAGTCATCTATTTCGCGGCCATCCTGTTATCAGGTCAGTTGAGCGCTTCAAGCGTCATTGGCATGTATTTGGTTGCCACAGCACTTAGTGGATACACCACGTTTATGCGCGGGCTCAAAAATTTGTTCCGCCTCAAGTTCAATATCGATACGTTAATGACCATAGCACTGGTCGGGGCCATAGCTATTGGCGAGTGGAAGGAAGCTACCCTTGTTGCCATACTGTTCGGCTTGAACGAACTTCTCGAAGGGTTAGGCATGGAGAAGGCCCGACGCTCTATGGAGACGTTACTTCAAGTGGCACCGAAAGAAGCCGTACGACTAGACAACGGGCAAGAAGTCATTGTCCCCATCGCAACCTTACAGATCGGTGACATTGTGCTTGTAAAGTCTGGTGAGAAAATCCCCTCAGACGGAACCGTACAAGAGGGGAGAAGTTCCGTTAATGAAGCTGCTATTACAGGCGAATCTCTTCCCGTGGAGAAAGCAGCTGGAGAACCCGTATTCGGAGGCAGCATTAACAATGAGGGCGTGCTCCGTGTCCGCATCGATAAAGCCTACAAGGACTCTTCATTAGCCAGAATCCTTCATCTTGTGGAGGAAGCCCAAGAAACGAAAACACCAACAGAACTGTTTATTAACAAATTCGCAAAGTACTATACCCCGATCATCATGATCGTGTCTGCACTTGTGATCCTGATTCCTCCTCTGCTCTTAGGTGGTGACTGGTCCAAGTGGCTGTACCAAGGTTTGGCCGTTCTGATCGTCGGCTGTCCTTGCGCATTAATACTATCTTCCCCCATCGCGATTGTGGCCGGCATTACTCGGAATGCCCGCAATGGTATCTTGATTAAGGGTGGTGTATTCCTGGAACAGCTCGGGAAGATTGATACACTTGCCTTTGATAAGACCGGTACGTTGACAAAAGGGGAGCCTCATGTTGAACAGTCCATTGTGTATGACGAAGAGAGATTCCATCTGGTAGCTGGAGCGATTGAGAAAGCCTCCTCCCACCCGCTGGCTAAGGCGATTATGAAAGAAATCGAGAACCATCAGCAGACCGTACCGGATGCGGATGAAGTCGAAACGGTCTCCGGACGTGGAATTGTTGCAACCGTAAATGGGATGAAATATTGGCTTGGCAACGAGAAGAACATGGAGTATATGTCCATCCCCCCTTCTGTTCAGGCGGATATCGATCAACTTAAACATAGCGGCTTAACGTTAGTCATTGTCGCAGATCACGAACACGTTCTCGGTATGTTCGGCATCGCAGACGAAATCCGTTCAGAGAGCCGAAGCGTCATTGCAGCCCTCCATCGGAGCGGTATCCGGAATACCGTTATGCTGACGGGCGATCATCATCAGACAGCTGAGAAAGTAGCGTCACAAGTCGGGGTAACCAGCTTCTATGGGAACTTGCTTCCCGAAGATAAAGTGAATAAGATCAAGGAACTGTCGCAACACGGCAAGGTAGCCATGATCGGAGACGGCATTAACGATGCTCCTGCACTCGCAACTGCACAGCTAGGAATTGCCATGGGTAAGGGAACGGACAGTGCGATTGAGACAGCGGATATTGTGCTGATGCAAGACCATCTGGGCAAACTGCCAGAAGCAGTGAGCGTGGCCAAGCGCGTCAATCGGGTCATTCTGTTCAACATCACCGTGTCGCTCGGATTGAAATTGATCGCTCTACTTCTTACGATCCCAGGGCTACTGACCTTATGGATCGCCATTCTGTCCGATATGGGAGCTACTGTATTCGTGACGTTGGTCAGTCTGACCATCCTTGTTCAGCGGAGATCGCGTGGAATACACTTTGGTGAAAGCAAGGAGTAAATGTAATTTTCCAATTCGAAGCTTTGATTTTTTTGGAGAAAACGACCTTGGTCATGAAGACGTTCAAGCCATGAAAGTGTGGATCGACAGAGCGTCCGAGCTGTGCAATCCTCAGCAGCAGAAATCAAATCACCCGATCCGTGGTTGGAGCTATTTTGGGACGAATTGCTCATGGCCCGCTCCGACTATGAAATGTGAGTCGGATTATACGAGATTGCCAAGCCGGAAATTCATCGGTTGTATAAAGCTTATCTGATGTGTGTTTCCATTTAATAATCCTACACTGTCATGAAGGCGACATTGTTTTGGATCGAGGTTTCGGTACCCAAATCTTTGATGCCGCTTGAATCGGGGAGGGTCGTGCCGAACAACAGCTGATTGCCGTTCGGCAAACGTATCCCCGACGATATTTCCCTGGTCAGTCTGGCGCATGCCGAGAATCTTTTTGTACCCGAGCTATCGCGGCCGATGCTCATGATCCGAGAATCCGGAATCCGCGCCGCCGAGCGAATGCTATGGCGAATGGCGAATCCGCATCTGCCTTACGAGCATATTTTGCTACAGGGAGGCTTTTATGAAGGTTCGACGGTGAAGGCGCTTTGAGTTAACAACAAAAAACCGCGATTTACGCGGTTCGTTATGTCTATATGTGGTGCATCAAAAGGGGCTTAACCTACTTTGCCCAGAAAAATCGCTATCTCATCCACCTTCGGGACGAAATAGCGATTCGAAAAAGGTTTACGATCGGCTCCATCGTCGCAAGTCGGGCAAATCGAAATAGGATAGCATACCGGGCAAAATCGTGCTGACGGTATCGTTTGCCTCATAATAACGCGTTCGGACCCAAGAAGCGACGCTGTCCGAGGCTTCCTCGATTTCAAGCGAAGAGATCCGGTCATCGAGAGCCGCTGCGATTTCGGCATATAGATGAAATCGTCCCCGCGCGAACATATGCGTGTGTTCCGTTGTGCTATACGGCAGCAACCCGATCAGATCCACTGCACGCGTAACGTCGAAAACGCGTACGGCGGCCAAGCTGTCGTCCAGCCAGAACAAGTCGGTCGTCAGCTTATGCAGCGTTCCAAACAATTGCCAGAGCGGAAGCGGGTTGATCGGATGCGGGGTGCAAACCCCGTCGGCGGTCACATCCAATACGAGTACGATTCTACGCTGCGAACATGTATGGCGGATCCACTCGAACTTGTCTTGAAGCTGTTTTGTGCCGCGATCCCACAAGCCGATCGTAACCGGCAGCCTTTCGCCGTCATAAGCAGGATCTCGAAAAACAAACGCATGATTGAAAATGCCTTCCTGGCTCCACCATATGTAGCTTTCTACCGACAACCCTTCCGCTGGCGAAAGTTTCAAATGCCGGGGGTTCAAATCGGGAACGATACGACCGCCATACACGCGCTCTTTTAACCAATCGAAAGCTTGCTGCTTGCAAAGGTCATCGGGAATCAACTCCAGCTTGCTTTCGATTAGGCGCAATCGGTCCAAATTTTCGTCGTAAACGGCGCGGGCGTCCTGGAAATGGGCCCGCACTTGACCGCTCGGGGTGCAATTTAGAAGTTCGGGACTAAACGGAACAATACCCAAACCATCCGACTTCGTTTCTTTCCGTCCAAGCAAATGTTCGGCAAAAAATGCAGCTGCCTTGTTGGCAAGCGGAGGGCTATATTGATGCACGGATCGGTCTTCCGCGGCCGCCGGCATATCCGGTATACCGTACATCTCCCAGAATCGTTTCGTCCGAGCGACCGTACGCCTCGTGCCCTCAATCGGAAAAAAATCGGAGGTGACCGCGAGAATCATGACCGGACGCGGCGCCATGGCGAGCACCAAGTCTTCATGGTCCAAGCCCCATTTGGTCATCCCGCGCCATATTTGCTCCGCATCCTGCGCTTGGCCGGCGTACATGTACGTTTCCCGGTTCATGATAAAGGTGCCGGGCGCCGCAGCGGCAATTCGGGTATCGCACAACATGACCATGCCCGTCTGCAATCCGCCTCCCGAGTTGCCCGTCACGCCGATTCGCTTCGGATCGACTTCGGGCAAACTGCACAAATAATCGATGGCCCGCATCGCATCATGAAGAAAATAGCGGGCAATTCCGTCGCCAAGCGGCAAACATTGGCTGCCTGCATGATCGTGCTCTTTCGTTCCGGGGCGAACGGCTGCTTCGCCTTTGTCAGGCTCGTAATAGCTGAGTCTCTCTCCTTGTCCAACCGGATCCATGGCAAGTACTATCAATCCTTCGCCAACGAGCCGCTGGCATACGGATTGGTAGCGGTCATATTGTTTCGCATTATCCGCGTGACCGCACAGAAACAAGACTGCTGCGGACGGACCTTCAAGCCCATCCGGCACATATAGGTTGCAGGTGACGTAGGTGGACGGACGGGACTGAAAAATCAGCTTGTCGATTTTGTAGCCATCTGCTTGAAGCTTGCCGGTAATTTCAGCTTGAAGCGGATGATCGAAGGAAGGCAATCCCCCGATCGACTCAATCAGCTTTTCGCGCATGAACGATGAGTGCGCTTCCAAATCTTCGACGGTCCGGATCTTGTCGCGGGCACGGTCTCCTTCGTCGAACGCAGCTTTGGAGCGATCATATACCCATCGCTTGAATTGGTCTTTCACGTCGTAGATGGATAAGTTGAATGATTCGAGATCCTGGACTCCCATTGCCTTTCATCCTCTCTTCTTAAACGAATAGGACGGTTCCGAACTTCTCGGGCATGTGGTAATCGACCCGATCGGTCCTCGATCAAGCCCAATAATGCCCGGGTTCGGTTCGATCTGCTCCCAGCGGATAACCGGATCGGACACGTAAGCGCATCGGTATTCCATCTTCGCCGTTTCCATCTCTTCAACATCCTTTCCGTTTCGTTCTGATAAATCGGTACGATAAAGTTTTTAGTAATCGATTACTAAATTCGACTTCATTATATTACGATCCATTTTTTAGAGTCAACAAATTGTGGAAAGAAAAAGACGAAAGCTTTGGCTCTCGTCTTGAGATCGAAAGGCTGACCCGGCATGGGCCATGAAAATTCGGAGTGGACAGTCGAACGAACTGAAACCTTTCACCGTCGATGCGCTTAGGACCTTAATTCGAAATATAGACTTGAAAATAACGTTACCTCATGTTTTATACTGTGGCCGGTAGAAAGCTAGCGAAGAGAAAGGGGATGATGAGCTCGGTTTATAACTGGACGAGACCCGCCAGATGATACACGACGGTGGAATTCAAGTCCGTGGGAACCGGTACACCGCTCGTCTATAACGAACTCCAATCCAGAAAAGTAGAGTGATGAAATCACCTTATGAACCTTGCTCTAGCAGTTAAGAGAGGGAACCTCCAGTTCCACCCCGAAAACTTATACTTTAGCCTCCCAAGTCGGGGTAACCACTTCTATGGGAACTTGCTTCCCGAAGATAAAGTGAATAAGATCAAGGAACTGTCGCAACACGGTAAGGTCGCTATGATCGGAGACGGCATTAACGACGCTCCTGCACTCGCAACTGCTCAGCTAGGAATTGCCATGGGTAAGGGAACGGACAGTGCGATTGAGACAGCGGATATTGTGCTGATGCAAGACCATCTGGGCAAACTGCCAGAAGCAGTGAGCGTGGCCAAGCGCGTCAGTCGGGTCATTCTGTTCAACATCACCGTGTCGCTCGGATTGAAATTGATCGCTCTTCTTCTTACGATTCCAGGGTTGCTGACCTTATGGATCGCCATTCTGTCCGATATGGGGGCTACTATATTCGTGACTTTGGTCAGTCTGACCATCCTTATTCAGCGGAGAAATGACGAATAATCTCACTATGGAAAACGACTTTGGTGAAAACAAGGAGTAAAGGTATACTATTGGAAAACCCATAAGCGAGGAAATCAACTTGATCCGAACATTCGCTGTCACCCAAGGGCTTCAATTTCTGCAGGATGTGCCGTTGAAGGACCTTACCCGCGAAGATATCGCCTGGTATTGGGTGGATTTCGACGCTCCGACAGAAGAGGAAGCGCAACTATTGGAGCGACACTTCCACTTCCATCCCCTTGCCATAGAAGATTGCTTTCATCTGCTGCAACGACCCAAGGTCGACCATTATGAGGACACTCACTTCTTCGTTCTGCATGCATTGGATCAGAAGAACTTATCCGCGCATGAAGTCGATCTATTCCTCGGTCACAAGTTTCTTGTGACCTATCACAATCAGAAGCTTAGGGAGCTGGATGACGCGTGGCAACGGATTACGACCCAGAGCAGCCTCTGGGCCAAAGGGCATCTATTCGCCATGTACATGGTTGTCGACAAACTAGTGGATGAATACTTCCCTGCCGTCTATCTGATTGAAGATCAATTGCTAGAAATCGAGACGGTTGACCGTCGCCTTAGCAGCCATTCCTTGATGAACGATGTATTTGAAATCCGGTCCAAATTGTTGAAACTGAGAAAGACGATCATCCCTATGCGCGATCTGCTGTATCGATTGATCAATTCGGACCGGATCGATGAGTTTAGAGAGCACCGCGTTTATTTTACAGATATCTACGATCACCTATTGAAGTTGTCTGAGATGATCGACTCGAACCGAGATATGACGGCCGATATGCGAGACAATTATGTATCACTCAGCTCCAATCGGATGAACACCATCATGAAAACTTTGACCGTGATTACGACCATCTTTATGCCCCTGACATTTATTGCAGGCATATACGGGATGAATTTCAATTATATGCCCGAACTCAACTGGCGATGGGGCTATTTTGCGGTGCTCGGCATTATGTTCGGCATCGGCTTCGGGATGTTCACCTGGTTCCACAGAAAAGGATGGTTTGAGTAAAAGATGAACAGTTTACTTCAGAATGGAGTGCCTTCGATCCGATATCGACTGGGTGATACCCCATACTGCTCCGTGAATTGTCGGGTGAAATAGTGCATACTGCTGAACCCGAGCTCCTCGGCAATCGATGTAATCGAACGGTTGGTTTCTTGCAGCAGCGTAGTCGCCTTCTTCATCCGGAGTTGAATCTGGTAATCGTTCGGAGACATGCCGGTCTCTCGTTTGAATAAGCTGTAGAAGAAAGAAGGCTGGAGGCCGCATTTGCTGCTCCATTCTTCGTTGCTCAAGCGAAGTTCAGGATGCAGTTCCATCTCGCGGAGCAATCGGATAATGCGTTTGTCCGTTGGACAGGAATCATGCAGCACATTGTGCCACTGCAGCAGCCAAGAATAGAATACGCTATTCACCGCTTCTGTCCGGTAATGCTGCAATTGGCCGAATAGTTTATCGATTAAGCGGATCAAATCGACCAGTTGCGGATAAGGCAGCAGGGAGCTTCGCACCGGCATCTGATCCAACTCTGGACACGGAAAGCTCGGTGTTGCCCGTTCAGCTTGAAAGGCCTCCCCGGCAAAAGCGAATTGCGGAAGTAAAGATGGCGGCGGTTCCTTCAACCATAGATCACAATAAATATTGTAGGATTGCAGCGGCGGTTCCACGATATGGAACGAATGACGGATGCCGGGCCGGATGAACATGAGCGTTCCATTCTCCACAGGGAACTTTTCCCGATCCACGATCATATAGCCATTGCCGCCTGTAAATAAGTGAAACCCGTAACAGTAACCGATTCTTTGGCGTTCGCCAATAGACTTGCGAAAATAGTAATATCGCGCCAAACGAATCATCGGATCCAGCTCTGACAATTGTCTCATCATGACCTCCACGGTTAGCGTATGAATATGCAAATCAGCGTAGCATAAGCCAAATACAGCGCTTTAAAGTGGATGATAAACTAGGAGGCAGCACAGAGTTTACCTAGGAAGGTCGGATGACTAGATGCAAGCAAATACCGAATACGGCGGTTCGTTATCGCAAGAACAATTGGCCCAATACCATACCGAGGGCTATCTGGTACTTTCCGATTTGTTATCTGCTGAAGACATGCTGGCCCCCAGGCAGGCCATGCAAGAAAAAGTGTCGTGGATTGCTGACGAAATATTCAACGCGGGTCTCGTTACGGATAAGCTTGAGCATTACCCATTCGAAACCCGACTGGCGGCCCTCTTCAGTGGACTAACCGATCAAGATTTCCTGAAGTTTGGACGCGGATGGCGGGATCGGTTACCCGGATACTTCCACTTGATCAGCAATCCCAAGATCTTGGACGCTGTTGAATCCATCATCGGCAGTGAGATTTTTGCCAGTCCGGTATATAACGTCCGCCCGAAGGTACCACGCGTCGCAGCAGGGGCTGTCCCTTGGCATCAAGATAAATCTTATTGGCCGAATGCCAATGCCAATCCCGTTATTACGGTATGGATTTCGTTTGTTGATGCTACGTTATTGAACGGCTGCTTGCACCTGAAGCCCGGATCGCATGAGGAGCAGCTTCTCGATTGGCATCGGGAAACCCTTACAGGCACAGGGTATACGGCCTTACACGAAGAGCAGCTTGCTGCGCATGGGGAAACATTGCCCTTGCCTGTAAAGGCGGGTACCGCAATCTTGTTCAACGACCGCTTGCTGCACATGTCGACACCGAACAATTCGAACGGCGTGCGTTGGAGTGTCGATCTGCGCTACCAACCGACCGATCAAGATCCGATGCTGCAGCACGGTATCGGCTTCCTGGCGAGAAGCCAGAAGTATCCCAAGCGCGTTGCCCAATTGGAGGATTGGCTGGCTTTGCGACCTGAGCGTGAAGACGATAGCGATTCGGAATGATCGCTCATATCTCCCTATAATCCTGCGGTGTTGCTTAATAAGTTCGCACACGACTTGTTGAACGTAGTAGGAGGGTAACCATATAGAGAGGGATTATGATGAGGACTCCTCGTCCATAATACACATTGTCAATACTAGTATAGGTGGCCTAAAGGTTACGAACAAGATTCTTTTTCTTACCCCGTTACATTTCTTTACGCGACAGCCCTTGAGTTTCAAACGCACTCATGTACAAAGAAAGCCGCCCCTCAAGTAGATGATCTACTTGAGGGTTAGCCCTTCTCAGCCACAATCTTAATGATTCTCCATGGTACAGGTAGTCGGAAGTCTCCCACTTCAGCAAGCTGGCTGCGTCGTACAGAGCATCCATTCACTCTTTTTTCCTTTGCAATTCGCGGTATTGTCCAGGCGTCATGCCCTCCTGCTTGCGGAAATACCGTATGAAATTTTGGGGGTTCGTGTAATGCAGCTTTTCGGCAATGTCCGTGATTTTCATATCCGTATCGGTCAGCAGGTCCTTGGCCTTTTTCAGCCGATACGTGGACACATAATCGCTGAAGCTGACGCCGACCTCCTTGCGGAATACGCCGCGGATGTAGTCAGGATGATAACCCAGCCTGGATGCGCAGTCCTCGAGAGACAGCTCGGTGTCCGCCTCGCTTTGAATAATGGCGAGCATCTGATCGGAAATACGGGCATATTGCTTTTTCCGCAACCCTTCCAACCGATTAATCAGGGGGTGAATCAGCACATGCCAGAACCACAGCTCCAGCTCCTTGACCGTCTTCAGGTTGTATAGCTCGTCAATGAGCGACTTCTCCCCCTTGATATCAGCTTCTCTCTCGTCACCCAGCGTCTGCTGCAGACGGACAAGCGCGAGCAGCAACGATGTTAACGGCACGAAATATTCACGATGGCTGACCTTCTCTTGGAAGATCCCGTGCAAGTAGGCGGCTAACCGCTCTCGAGCTAGCTCCTCATCGGCCAGCTTGACGGCATCGAGCAGCTCCCGCTCCATCGTCACGGGCAAGCGAGCCAGCTGGGTTCCCTCCGGTTCCGCATCTTCGATATAGATCACAGAGCCCGGCTCCATGCGAATCGCATATTTCAACGCTTCATTCGCATCCTCATAAGCCAGTCGCGCTTCGCTGATCGTCCCATACGATCGGCTGACGCCGAACGTCACGCTCAGCTCCAGGAATTGCGCCACCTTCAGCTTCAGCTCCGCACATAGCTCATTGATCATCTGCTTAAACCGCTCTTCCTCGCCCGCCGCGCACCCCATCAGATTGACCTGCTTGCGGTGCATGACTACCGGCTTCAGCCTTCGCGGCAGCGGGATCAGCTCTTCCGCTATATTGTTGATGGAGAACAGCAATAAATCCTCGTCTATTTCCTCGTACCGGGTCTCGCGCAATGTATCGATTTGCACCGCTATGACACACACATGCGTCCACTGCCGATCCCAATTGAAGGCGGCCAGCTTCTCGCCGACTTCGCGCGGGGACAGCTCGCCCTCGTACAGCTTGATCATGAACAGCTCTTCTAATTGGAACCTTTGTCGTGCCACCATATTCTTCAGGTTCGTCTGTGCGCCGAGAATATCCCGCACCTGGTGGCCGATATACCCGATCTCATCGGCATTGCCGATCGGTCTGAGATCCGGCTCGGCCTGCAAGTCGCGGTACAGCCTGTTGATCGGACGGTACATTCTTCTCGAGCCGAGCCAGGACAAGGTTAAGGTGACGCCGAGAATAATGAAGCAAATCGTATAGGTGTACCACTTGATCACTTGGGAATCCTGGGTGATCAGCTCGACGGAGCCAATGGATACATAAGCCCACCCGGTATAGGCGGATTTCCGATACACCACCGCCGCCTGGTCATCGCCCTTCGTCCGGAAGCTTCCGACCGGATTCTCGCTTGCAAGTACAAGGCGCAAAGCCTCCTCATACCCGGCTGCTCGCCAGCCCGGCGAGGGGTCGCTATGCGCGAGCACCCCCCCGGCTTCGCTGACGATCATCACCTCGCCCAGCTCGCTGCTGCCCGCTAGCAGGCGGGCGAGCTCCTCGCTCTGGAATTTAACAACAAGCAATCCGGAGGGATTCAGCGAATTCAGGGGCAGCTTCTTCACTAGATGGACTTGATCGCCGTTCGCTGTCGAGGCCCAGAAGGTCGATTTACCCGCTTGCTTGTATCGATCCAACTGCTCAGCCTCGCGATAGTCCGACAGCCGCAATACCTCGGTGCTATTATCGAGCACCCACCCTTGATTGAAGCTGACCAGCACGATGTCGTCGATCCCCAACTCGAAGCTTTGCAATTGATGCAGCCCTAGCAGTAAGCCGTTAACCGTCTGGAACTGCTCCGGGACCAGCTTCATATTGATCGCACTGACTACCAACGCCGAGTTAATAAAATGCGTAGCCGTTGTATCCGCAGCCCGAAGAATTTGCTCCACCCGTTGCTGCGTTTGCTGCATGTTCAGTTGATTCCCCTTCGCCACCTTATCCTCGATCATCGCGGATGACTTGTGGTACGACAACACGCCCAATACGGAGACAGGCAGGGTGCCCAGAGCCAGACTGAACAGGAACAGCCTCATTAAGAAACGGGGGGAGCGGATTTTCATAAACTTACAACCTCCACAAAACAGCTACTTGTTGTTAACATGCTAGGCTAGGTAAAGCTACCTTCGTCGAGAGACAGTGCTTCCATTGTAACGCAAATGATTCTATCTCGTCTCGCGATTCACGTTCACCTATTTTTTCTGCTTGTTATACTGAGCGGTGTATTCTTCGATCACTTTGTCTCCGCCGCTTTTACGCCATTGGTCCACCGCCTGGTTCCAGCCGGCTTCGTCGATCGTACCCATGATGTACTTGACGCGCGCATCTTGGACGATCTTCGTCAGCTCCGAGCCCTTCTCCGCGAGCGTAGCCGACTCGAATGATTCCGCCGGATTGGCGATAGCGATTTCCGTGTTCTTCTGGAACATTTGCTTGTATTTCTTAACGATCGGCGCATCCTCACCTGCATCCGTCTGGCTGCCGTCATCATAGCGGAGCTGGTAGATCGAGTTGATGTCGGTTTCGTATGCCTTCCCGTCCGTACGCGTAGGCTTGCCGTTCTCGACCTTGAAATGCTTGCCTTCAACGCCCCATTCGAACAAGTTTTGCAGCTTTTTGTCCCCGAGCTTATCCAGGAATCCGAGAATTTGCTTCAGTTCCTGCTCCGTCTTGATGCTCGTCTTCGGGAACATATACACGCCCACATAGCCCCCGTTGTATAGCATGAGCCGTTCGCCCTTCGGTCCCTTAATCCGGCTTGCTACGTCGAGCACCGCGCTAGGGTTCGCTTTGACCAGATCATTGAAGCCTGCGTTCACATCGTCCAGCGTGCTGATAATGAGTCCCGCTTTTCCCTGATTGACCGTCTCCTGGCGTTTGGTGCCGGGTACGACAGCAAAATCCTGGTTGATCAGCTTCTCGTCGTACATCCGCTTATACAGCTTGAGCGCGTCGATGTACTCCTTCGTCATGAAGTCCGGCACCACCTTTCCGTCTTGAAGGCCGTATAGATTCGGCCCGCCATTCCAGGCCAAGATGGTCTGGAAGCCGTTCATGCCCCGTCCTTCATACATGCCGAACGTGTCGTCCTTGCCGTTCTTGTCCGGATCCTTCGTCGCGAACGCCTTGACCATATTATAAAAATCGTCAATCGTCTTCGGCTCGCTAAGACCGACCGCATCCAGCCAATCCTTGCGGTAAATGATCCCTTCGCGGGCGACAGGGCGACTCCGGTAGATCCCGTAAATTTTCCCGTCAATCGAGATATTGTTCAGCACAAGCGGATTCAGCTTGCTCAGATTCGGATAGTCCTTCAGATAAGGGCCTACTTCCCAGAACATCCCGGATTTCACGGCATTCACGATCCCGGATGATTTATTGCTCGCGATCATCATGATTTTGGGCAGCTCGCCCCCCGCGATGGTGGCGTTGATCTTGTCGTTGTAAGCTGAATTGGGCACCCATGTGATGTCTAGCTTCGTGTTCGTGTGGGCCTCGATCAGCTTGACCGCCTCGTTGTCCGCCTTAGGCGGCTCCGGCGTGTAGTACATATTCATCATAGACAGCTTGAGCGGCTCCTTCGGGACCTCCTTCTCGCCGACCGCAGTCGGCGTCTTATCGGATGGAGCAGGCTCTTGGCCTCCGCAGCCCGCGATTAGCGTCGTAAGTGCGACAGATACGACTCCGAGTACCCGAAGTTGTTTCCAGTTCTTTGTTCTATTCATCGTAATTCCAGCCTCCCTAATAGTGAATACCTTCATCCTTTAACCGAACCTAACAAGACGCCTTTGGCGAAGTGTTTCTGCAAAAACGGATAAACAATCAGAATCGGCAGCGTCGAAACGGTGATCACGGCCATTTTGATCGATTGCCGCGGAATCGCGACGGCTTCGTTCACCTGGCTCGAGTCCCCGATGCCCCCTTCGGACATAATGACCACCTGCCGCAGCAGCACCTGAATCGGCCATTTCGACGTATCATTGATGTACAAGATGGCCGAGAAGAACGAGTTCCAATGACCGACCGCGTAGAACAGCGAGAACGTGGCGATCGCGGGCATGGACAAGGGGAGTATGATTCTAAACAATATCATCATGTCATTGCAGCCGTCTATCTTGGCTGATTCCTCGATGCCCTCCGGCATTTGCTGGAAAAAGTTTTTGAGGATAATGAGATTGAATGCGCTGATCGCACCAGGGATCAACAGCGACCAGAGCGTATTCGTGAGCCCCAGCGTCTTGACGATCAGGAAAGTCGGGATCATCCCTCCGCTGAATAACATGGAGAAAATGATCATCAACATGACAGGCCGGCGTCCAAGCAGCTCCTTGCGCGATAAGGGGTAAGCCATCAGAGCGGTGAAGAAAATATTAATGCATGTACCTGATATCGTAATGATAATCGTATTCACAAGACTGCGCACGATCGTATCGGTCGAAAAAATGTAAGCATAGGCAGACAACGAGAATTGCGTCGGAATGAGGACGATGCCTTGCTTCGCATATTCCTCCGGTGCGGCGAACGAGCCGAGCACCATATACAGGAACGGTACGACCGCCAGCAAGCCGAGCAATAGCAAGAAGGCGTAGTTGAAACTATCGAACAGTCGACTGCCTGAATTTCGGCCTAACATAGAATCCTCCTCTCGGCATTAATAAATGCCCTCTTCCCCGAATTTTTTGGCCAGCGCGTTGGATGCGAGCACCAGCACTAGCCCAACGAGCGATTTGAACAACCCCACCGCCGTACTGTAGCTGAACTGAGACTGGTTAATCCCCACGGAATACACATAAGTGTCGAATACTTCGCCTACGTCGCGGTTCAACGCGTTCAGCATCAGAATAATTTGCTCGAAGCCGGTATCCAGGAAATGCCCGAGCCGCAAAATGAACAAAATCACGATCGTGCTTCGAATCGCAGGCAGCGTAATATGCCACAGCTGGCGCCAACGGTTAGCCCCATCGATCTTAGATGCCTCATACAGCTGCGGATCGACCCCGGCGAGTGCCGCGAGGAAGATGATCGTGCCCCATCCCGTTTCCTTCCAGATGACCTCCGACAGAATGAGCGTGCGGAACCATTCGCTGCTGATCAGGAAATTGACTTTCTCGCCGCCTGCCATGGCAATCAGCTCGTTCACCAAGCCGCCCTCCACCGTAAGCAACATATAGGCCATCCCGACCACAACCACCCAGGAGAAAAAATGCGGAATGTAGATCATCGTCTGGATGAATCGTTTGAATCGTTCATGACGTACCTCATTCAGCAGCAGGGCGATAATGATCGGCAGCGGGAAGAAGAATACAAGGTTGTAAATCGCCAGCACGATCGTGTTGCGAAGCAGCATCCAGAACGTCGGCTCCCCGAAAAAACGAGTGAAGTGCTTGAGTCCCACCCAGTCGCTATGCCAAAATCCGAGAAAGGGCTGGTAATTCTGAAACGAGATCAATACGCCCCACATGGGCAAATATTTGAACAGAATAAAATAGATAATGCCAGGCAGCAGCATGTAGTAGAGCCATTGGTCGCGAATGAGCAGCTTGCCAATTCGTCTCCTACCAACCGTCGCGGATCGCGATGTCGTGTCGGGTACAGCTTTATGTTGTGCGAGCAAGATGCTCGTCCTCCTTCTGTCTAACCTTTCTAGAATTCCTTGATCACCGGCCGACCTTCTAGCCAAGCAATCATTTGCATCACCAAATAGTTCCAGTTCCGAAAGCCCTTGTTCAGCATCGGCTCGCCATTGTCCGGCTGGTAATATTCATGAAGGCCGCCGAAGCGCTCGATATCCCGGCCGAATAGGAGCACCATCTTCTCCACCAATTCCTTCGCATCGTTCTCGAAGCCGTAATCCATAAGTCCGCGGAAGGTCATGTAATTCGAGATTCCCCAGATGGGACCGAGCCAGTTAGAAGGGTTGCGCGTAGCCCGCGCGTTGTACATCTTCGAATAATTCCAACGTATACTTGCACGGGCCGCCTTCTGGTGTTGTTACGAGAAACTGGCTGCCGCTCAGGTCGTATTCCACCTCGGCCACCTGATCCAGCGAATCGAGTACGATGGAGAAGCGCTTCGTGAACAAATAGCCGCCTATCGTGAACCGGCCTCGCTCTGGAATATCGATCGGCTTGGCATGTCTAATCCGATGCTGCTCGCTCCGATAGCGCATCTCATCCAGCTGCTGTGCCGTCGCATGTCCCCAATGCTCGCGGGTACCGACCCCTTCCAGCTCCCAGTACTCCAGTCGTTCGCTCTTCTGAAGCCTTTCCAACCGCTCCTTGTACATCCGGGCTTGTTCCACAGGGACACGGATATCCGTGTCGCCATGGTATACCAACAACGGTGTCAGCAGGTTGGAAGCCAGTGCCAGCCCGCTTCGCGAGGCGTAAGCGGTCGGATTCGCTTGCGGCGGATGGCCGATCCAGATGTCCAGCTCATCCTGGAATTCCCCTATCGCGTCGTGCTCGTACCAGACGGCATAATCGCTTATGCCGCACATCGCCGTTGCCGCTGCGAACAAGTCCGGGAACTTGGCGATGATCGCATAAGCGTTCCCTCCGCCCCCGCTTCCACCTTCGAAATAGACGAGCGAGGGATCATCCATCCAGTCGCGGTAATGCTGCCGTGCATAGTTGATCGCGTCCATCACATCGAACAGCTCCCAGCCGTTGCAATCCGGCGAACCGTCGGAGAATGCACGTCCTCGCATATCGACCTCGAGGACCAATTCCTCCCCCGCCGGTGTGTCCATGGCCTCGAATGGCGGGATGCTCATGTGCCAGCCATGTGTCGTCACCACCAGACGCGACGGCTTCCCGGGCTTCAGCACCCGCATAGCTAGCAAAAGCTCAGGATGGCGGGAAGAGCGATAATAAATGAAATCGCAATAGGGCGAGTAGCGGTTCTGCCGAGGATGGTCTGTCTGTTTCCCGATCTGAACCCGATCCTCGTATTTTTCGTAATGCACTTTTCCCCCTCCATTCTCTTGTTCCCCTCAGCTCCTCGACTGACACTACTGATGCTAATGAATCGCCTCATTACCGTCTACAATCATTACCGAAGGGATTGACGATCCGGGGCTGACAATCCAGAGCGAGTGCATAATCATATCCGAGTATCTGCAGGGATTGGCCTGTTAGAATGTTGTAGCAGAGTAAGAAAAACCGTCCGGAAGCGCACCGGACGGTCCTTGGTCGTTGCATTCAGTTTGGCGCGTGGGGAGGCAGGCAGAGGGGTCACGACCGCTATTGTACTTGAATGCCTTGATCTTAGATGTAGTGGTGAGCATTCAAGTACAAAGGCGAACGCTGACGCTTCTCCACTCCCTCTGCCTGCCCTCTCTTGTCCTTCTTTCCTTCAACAAGTTACGTTTTCCGTACGCTCCGCGTCCGGTTTTTCCGAGTGGAATCTTCTGATACCGGTCCCTAGATGATCCCACGTAATCACAGGACATCCAATATGAAGATTGGGAGACCTACATACATACCTATTTAAAAATTCAATAACGAATCCACTTTCACCGGCTGTCCAGTCCGGATCGCCTTGTTCGCCGCAATGCCGGTGAGAATGGACCGAGCACCGTCAATGTGGTTCGCCGCACGGTTGAACTTATCGGACACTGGCGTCCCGAAGATGTCGTTCAACAAGACCGGATCGCCACCGCCATGCCCGCCTTGACCCTCTTCTACTTCCACTTCATAAGGCGGCTTCCACATCGGATAGACAGTGATGGTCTTATCTTTCAAGGCCCCTTCCAATGCTTTGTCGCCACCCGAGTTCACATAGGATTGCTCTACAATGTTCATCTCCAACCGCCCCTTGCTGCCGTTGAATGCGATGCGATACCCTTCCCATGGCATATAGGCATTCAAGGAGTACGTTAGAATCGCATTATTCTTATACCTCACTAGAACGCCCATCGTATCTTCGATACTGATCCCGTCACCAAATACACTTTGATCGCGGCGATAGCCATCCTCGTGTTCGGCATCAAGATACATCGCCTTCAGATGAACATTGCTATCGAGGTGCAGGGCGAACGGATCGTCCTTAGCGAGCGGATTCCCCGTTGCGCGTTCGTAAAACTTGGTTTCATCGCGCTTCTCCGCGTTTTCCCGGCCATAAAACAACAAGTCCCCGAAAGCAAATACTTCCTCTGGTTGAGAGCCGATCCAGAAGTTGACCAGATCGAAGTGATGCGTTGATTTGTGCACGAGCAGTCCGCCGCTGTTGCGCTTGTCCCTATGCCATCGACGGAAGTAATCGGCCCCGTGCATCGTATTCAGCAGCCATTCGAAGTGAACGGAATGGACTTGCCCGATCACGCCGTTCATGATTAACTCGCGAGCTTTCGTATGGTGGGGCGCATATCGATAATTAAATGTGACTCTCACATTTTTCCCGGTTCGTTTAACCGCATCAAGTATTTCCTGACACTTGTTCTCATCCACGGTCATAGGTTTCTCCGTAATGACATCGCAGCCCAGCTCCAGCGCTCGAATGATATACGTATGATGGGTCCGATCTACACTTGTGACGATTACGGCATCCGGCTTCTCGAGCTTAATCATTTCATCGAATTGATCGGCCCGATATGTATTTACTGGACGGTATCCATACTTCTGCTCCAGCAGCTGGTTCGCATAATTCATCCTGGTTTGATTGACATCGCAAAACGCAGCAAGCTCCGAAGTTTCCCGATAATCCTTAGCAATAGCCGAGTAAAAAAACTCTGCCCTTCCTCCAGTCCCAACAAGGACATATTTCTTTTTGGTCATATAGCATCACTCCTCAGAATCGTCATCTGGGTTTTATACTAACGCAATATTGGTCATATTTCTCCTTCCTTTTTGCTTTTATTTCACAATACCCCGCTTTTCTTGTTATATTGAGAGTGAGGTGAATGAGATTGCACATCAAAGACCCTGTATTGTGGTATGCCCATGAAACGTCGCCCTTTTCCATTGAGTTTGCGAGAAAGACAGAGCCTTACACAATGCCGCTGGAGCATTTTCATCCCCAATATGAAATCTACTACTTGCTCTCCGGGGAACGCTATTATTTCATAGGGGACCATACGTACCATATCCAGAGCGGTGACCTGGTGTTTATCAAATCCCAAGAGGTGCATCGAACGTCCGAGGCCACTATTCCTAAACATGAGCGCGTCGTTTTCTACTTTTTCGAGTCTTTTATCCACGAACACTACAGGGAGCATGTTCCTCTGCTGCTGAGACCGTTTCATGAAGATAACCCGGTTTATCGATTCAAGGGGAAGGATTTCCTCCAAGTAGAAAGTCTCCTCCACAACATGCTCGTGGAACTGCAAACGCGACCCGCAGGCTACGAAATCCGGATGAAGATGACCCTCATCGACCTCCTGCTGCTAGCCGCTCGACATACTACGAAACTGGAAACGACCCTATTGCCGCTCCAATCGCTCCTTCATGAGAAAATAACGGAAATCTCGCGATATATCCGCATGAATGTCACGGAAGACCTGAGTCTGTCTTCGCTTGCGGAGAAGTTCTATATGAGTCCCTATTACCTTAGCCATACATTCAAAGAGCTCACTGCCTTCACATTAACGGAATATGTGCAGACGGTTCGAATTCGGCAGGCTCAGCGGTTGTTGAAGGAAACGAACATGTCCATTTTGGATATCTCCATTCAGGTGGGATTCGAGAACTTCTCGCATTTCGGGAAAGTATTCAAAAAGGTCACTCAGCAGTCGCCGAGACAATATCGGAAGGAGTAGGAGGAAGAAGGGGAAAATAAAGAGGACTGCCCCGAAGGGTTAAACCCCCTCCAGGACAGTCCCATGTATGCCAATCCATACAAAGTCTAATTATTTCGATGCTCCCAAGTACCCTGAGGCCCTTTACTCTCTAGGGATGAAGCCGACGAACGCTTTCGTCTTGAGGTCGAAGGCCACGGTCAACGGTCCGAGCAGCTCATCCAGATCGGTGTTGTATGTGACCGTCACGAGAGCACCGTTCGTAGCTTGGAGCTCACCCAGCAGTTTCTTTTCCTCGTCTGTGGAAGCCATGATACCCGAACCTTGGGCCGAGACGATCTTAACGACAGCCTCGTCCGGCTTGGTCTTAATATGCGACACGTCGTCAGTCACTTTGGCCCATGCCAGGTCGCGGTATTCCTGCGCGGCTTCCGCCGACATTTTGCCGGCCGGAGCTTGAGCATCACCGAGTACCACGAGGTAGTACAGCGGGCTCTGCGGCGGAATGCTCCTGGTCATGATCGGTCCGTAGTAAGCGCGGACTCGGGTGCCAGCCTTCAGATCCTCCCACTTGACCGATTCGCCTTGAGCGGTCATGACACTCGTCTCCTTGCCTGCGTTGAGTGTCAAGCTAGGTACAGCTGTGCCGTCCTTCGTTTCGCCGAACTGGACTTGCCAGCCATCGTTCGTTTGCTTCACGGTTTGGATGACGTCTTCCTTCACCAGGCGATCCGCCTCAACGGTGATGCTCGCGGCGTGGGATTGTCCTGGGAAACTCATCGCCATGACCGGACCGTATTCTGCGGTGATTTGGGTGCCGGCCTTCAGAGTATCGGCAGACACGACATTGCCGGATCTGTCCTTGATTACGGTCTTGGCGTCGGCGTACAGAATGACCCAGGCATTAGAGCCTTTGCCGAGCAGCTCGATCCGGTACTGTCCGTCCTTCGTCGGCTGGATACCCACGATTACTCCGGTGCCGCGCATATAGTTCGCCGCTTCCTCTTTGATCTTATTCAGCCCAATTTCCTTCTTGGCTTCGTCATATGTCACTTCGTAGCCCAGATCGGCCGAAGCGTCGCGGACCGGGATGTACGCTTTTCCATCGATGTATACCGGCGTGAGAGATGTGTTTGCTCCGTTTACCACCACTTTCACATCTTTATGGACGATACCCGTTACTTTTTCCAGAATCTCGCTCGCTCCGACTGCAGCTGTCGTGCCGAGTAGTCCCACTACCGTGGCCAGTACAACTAATTTCTTCTTGAGCATGGTTGTCTTGCTCCTTCCGTATTATCCGAGGATGTGTTGTCCATTACTCTTGACACTGCCTCAGACGCACGTTGTTCACGAAAGGTTGCATGAATTTGGTAACAGATGGCAAATGGATTGCTGCAAATGTGCAGGATTTTATTGACAAGATCTTGATTTCGACCGAATTACAGCTAAAAAGCTGCACTTTCGCAACATTATTGAACTTTCGGATGCAAACGGATCATAAATGATGTATTTTTGCAGGATTCGTACGAATGCGGCCAGGACAAAGCTATCTTTTTCAACCATTAACCTGAAAAAACCTGACCAGTGTAATTATACCGGGCAGGTTTTTTTGTAGCATAAAAGGTATTACTGGCTCACCGGAACAGCATTGTAGTACTCTTCCATTGTAATGCCTCGTGATGATATCTCCTTGGCCACCTTGCTGCCCACATAGCGAATGTGCCAAGGCTCATATTGGTAGCCTGTGATGGCTTCCTTACCCTTCGGGTACCGAATGATGAACCCGTATTCGGCCGAATGTGATGCCAGCCACTTGGCTTCAGGGGTCCCTGCAAAGCAGTCTTGTGCTGCGCACTTACCATCGCTTCCGGATACGTCAATCGCTAACCCCGTCTCATGCTCGCTATGGCCGGGTACCGCACTATAGGTCCGGGCTTTGGCTTCGCCATCCCGTTTGACATAACTGTCGAAAAGATTTTTTTGCGTAGCATAAGAACGATAGGCCGAAACCCCGGCTAGCTCGATCTTATCCTTCATCGCTCCAGCGAACATCTGTTCGAGTGCAGTTGCGGCTTCCTTGCGCATTTTGCGTTTCTCGGTCTTCTCACTAAAAATAAAAGCAACGTCCGGGTATACCAGATCCTTGGGTTCGTATTGATCGGGTAGCTTGAACTGCTTATTGACCAACGCGGTTATACTTTCCGGCGAGGCCACGACCTGCACCGCATCCCCCGGTTTACTGCCGGATGAGCCTGTCGGAGGTTTAGTCGGAGTGGGCGAGGCAGACACTGCAGGTGGAGCGGTTGCGGTTGCCACTGGTGTTGGAGTTGCCGCTGCAGGTGTTGGCGATAGAGTTGGAGCTGTTGTGGGTGTAGCTGTTGGCGTTGGTGTGGGCGCCGATTTGGAGCCGCATCCTGTCATTAGGGTAGTGGCTGTAGTAATCAGGACTAGCGTTGTGACGATCTTCTTCAAGGGAATTCCTCCTAGGTTTCAGTATGCATCATTCCTGGTAGGCTCGTTTCACCATAATAACAGGAAAGCGTCTGAAATACCTAATTCTTGATTCCTCTGTATGGACTCGAATAGAATACAAATTGTTCACCAACCCGACGGCCAGAGCAGCCGAGGAGGAAAATCAAGGAGATCGCAGAACTGGTCGGCGGCAATACGGAAATCTTGACCCGGTTGTTCGTTCGCTACTCGGGGCATGCCGCCAAGCGATTATCAACAGCGAATTGGGGAGGATGATTCTATGCAACCCATTCAGCCGTCAAACCGTAGCAGTACGCAAGTCTTATCATCCGGCCTGAGTCCGGCTTCCCGTTCCGAACGCTCTACGAGCTCCGCATAGGCGGCGATTCCATTATCTATGGCGAGAGGCAGCACATCTATGGGACTCCTGGAAGGCAGAAGCAGTCCGTCGGTCAACAGCATCAAATATCGGAGTGAGTCTGGGTTGATCGTCCCGGACTGCACATAATCGCGCATTTCCTCCATCCCGTTGGCAACCGCATAGCCTTCCGGCGTATTGGCCATCCACCGGCAGTACTCCTCATTATTCCGAGGATCGGAAAAGTACGATTCGCCTGGTACGAAAATACCGCGTTGCCGGTCCTCCGCCCTCTTCCGTGCCGCTCGATCCGCAACGCCCTCTACGTAATCGCGGGTATGAACGGTGACGTTCACCTCCTTATCCGCACTTACGATCATGCAGTCGCCTACCTGGACAAAGCGAATTTCCCGCGGACCCACGCTGATGACCGCCCCACAGGTGGACCAGCGCTCATGAAGGGCGATCAGATCGATGCCCGACGATTCCATTCTGCAGCGCAACTGCCTATTCGCTTCGATCAGTTGGACATAAATATCCGCCCCCGGCTCAAGTTGTTCGAAATGTTCCCGGAACAAGTTGGCGGCCCTATATGCCCCGTTGTGTCCCTGATGATCCCTGTAGTCCGTTAATGGCGTCACACCGTCGAATACGCCGAACAAGCAAGCTTGCTCATTGACTAGAAGCGCGTCCTCGCACTCCTCCTTTAACGGACTCATTTTTGTATAGGTTGCGAATTGCATGGCGAGCCTCCTTATGAAACGCTTTTTTGTTTCCACTTACGAGAACGTGGCTCGCCACCGGCAAAAGCTGAAGCTGGCGACCATTGACTGCTTCGGTAGGGGCTCATACAATTATAAATAATGATCGATCCATAAAGTTTGTCGAAGGAGGGTATCATGACCATTTTCCCCGTCTACCAAGATACGCTGGCCATAGCCAACTTGGTCAAAGGTAAGCTGCCTTTCTTTATTCGCACGGTTACCATAATGACCAAAGTCCGGCTGCATCATCACGATTTTGTCGAGCTTGCTTTCGTCTATGAAGGTAACGGTACGGAAATCATAAACGGCAAGCCGCACCTCTTGCAGCCTGGTACTGTTACATTCCTCCTCCCGCACCATATCCATCAAATTCAGTGCAGCGATCCGGCTAGTCCGATCCAATTGTATTGCTGCATGTTCGACATCAGCATGCTTCTCGGCCCACAGATCGATGCTGAGATCGGCTACCTGCTGCTTAAAACGGGCGAAGGCCTCCCTTCCTATACCGACCTTCCCATGGAAAAAACTTCGGAGATGAAGATCATCTGCGCGCAAATGCTCAAAGAGTACAACGACAATCTTCCCGGGAAAGACAGCTATTTGCGATCCAAGCTGACGGAGGCGCTGCTGTTATTTATACGCTCACACCCGAATACGGAAACGGACCGCAGGAAAAGCAAGGATGCCGAGGCGCGGCAGAAAAACTGGGAAATGATTCAGTACGTCCACTCGAATTACGCCGGACGGTTGACGGCCGAATCGTTGGCCGAGCGGTTCAACGTCAGCGTCTCGTCCGTTCACCGGACGTTCAAGCTAAGCCTAGGCCAGAGCTTCTGGAACTACTTGCTAGCCCTTCGCGTTCGCCGCGCTACCGGTCTGTTGGTCGCTACGGATATGACGGTTCAGCAAATATGCGTCGAGGTCGGATTCGAATCGTTCCGGACCTTTTCCCGCGTGTTCAAGGAACTTACTGACATGACGCCAAGCGGATTCCGGTTAGCGTCTCGGCAGACGCAGGGTAAAGCCGAAGTCCCGTCTAATTAGAGAATTAGCGTCCCGCTCAGCGGCCTCGACCTTCTCCGGGCTTTAGCTGGATCAGTCCTGCAACCGGCAAATGGGTGGAGGCTTGAGATGCAACCGTGACGCCTTCGCTTGCGAGAAGGCTTGTGTCGATCCAGATATGATCCGTTCGTTCGATTGGAGCGTTGGCAGGAAACGTATCCGGCCCCTTACCCGGGAACAGCGCGTCCCGGAACTGCTTCCCGATGACCTTCATTTCCGGACTGGACGGCTCTGTGCGGGCGGCAATGGCGAGCAGCTTGCGGCCTTCCGTCGCGTCCGCAATAGCTGAGATTTGATTGACCTGCTGCAGCCGGTCGGATTGTCCGGCGCTGAGTTCTGTACTGAATACGGTTACCCGTTCGCCGTTCATATCGATTTGGGCTTCCATTACTCCGGTTCGCTCCGTTTCGTCACCGTCCAGCAGATGTACGCTCGACTGAGCGATCGGGTACTTGCTGATAACGGCGGCTCCTCTTTCTCTCAGTCTATTGCCGGATTCGGCATTGCCCGGCTGCTGTTCGAATGCCCCGAAGGCGAAGTACATGCCGAGTCGGGCGGCAATCCGGCTGGCCTGATCCTCATAACCGCTCCGCTCCGAATAATGGCGGTCAACTCCCTGTAGTGCGATCACTTCCGCACCCGATTGTTCGATTACATCGGCAATCCGGTCTAGGTCGAGCAGTCCGTCGGTTCCGATGCCGTAGTTGATCTGGTACGACATGACCTTCATGGCGGGCGTAAAGTTCGTATCGATGGTCACGTCACTTACGATCGGAAAATGGTCCGATGCCTGAGACTGGATCACGTTGCTGTTGTCAAATGTGATGTAATCATTTCCGAGAATATAATCGATCCGCTTGGTTGGATTGGTCGTTTTGAACGTGTAAGCATCCGGCAGATCGACGAAGGCATCCGAAAATCCCGTCAATATCGTCTCGATCTCCGGCGCATTCGGCTCTGCGTTCAAATCTCCAACAAGCAGCTTGGGGCCCTGCCGTTCTCCGGTCCACTTCAGCGCCTCTTCCGCCTGGGAAAGCCGGTCCGCCGCTTCGACGCCCCAATGGGTGACGTAAAAATAAATCGACTTGCCGTTCGCATCGATCTTCGTTTCCAGCAGCGCCCTAAAGTGCGTATCGTATTCCGTGTGCACCCGGTTGCTTACCGAAACGATCGGATACTTGCTCAAGACGGCAGCGCCGTGCTCCCTACGATTGTTTCCGGATGCGGGAATCGGTTTTTTATAAGTGGAGGGGCCGTACGCGTAATACATCCCTAGACGTTCAGCCAGCCAACCGATTTGGTCCTCGTAGTTGCTGCGTGGATCAAAATACCGGTCTACCTCGTTCAATCCGATGACTTCCGCCCCGGAAGCTTGAATGACTTGAGCAATCCGCTCCAGATTGACGACACCGTCGCTCCCCAAACCGTAATGAATGTTGTAGTCCATAATGCGCAGCTTGATCTTGCCGGATGCTGATACAGTTCCAGCACTCTGCAGGACAACCGTGCACATAAGGGTCATTATAAGGGCGATTAACAGCCATTTGCGTTTCATCATAGAGCCTCCTAAAGGTTGGTTTTATTCGGGAACCCGTCTACGGATGGCCGCTTCGCAAACGAAGGGCAAATGATCAGAAGCCAGTGTGTGGATCACGGCCCCACCGCTTAAACGGACTTCCTCGCTTCCGAAAATATAGTCGATCCGCTTGATCGGTTGATCGGCCGGAAACGTGTTCATTGTATGGCCGTTCGAGACGGCATCCCGATAATGGGCACCGAAATAGCGAATTTCCGGTGAGTCGGGGGTCGCATTGAAGTCGCCGACGACGATTCTCGCCCCAGGGCTCTCATTCATCCACTGGATCGTTTCCTTCGCTTGCACCATCCGTTCCTCGTCGTCCAACCCCCAATGGGTCGAGTAGAAGGACACGAACTGTCCGCCGATATCGATCTTCGCCTCCAGCAGTTCGCGATGGTTGCCGACGCAGGTCGAGAACAGCCTTTGCCTGCTTCCCGCAATCGAATATTTGCTCAGCACCGCTGTTCCGTGCTTGCGCCTGCGGCCTCCCGATTCCGGTGTTGGGTCCCAGTCGATGCTGCCTCCGAACACGTAATGCATGCCGAGCTTTTCCCCGAGCCATCGGGTTTGGTCCTCATAGAAGCTTCGTTCACTCCAATGGTCATCCGCCTCCTGAATGCCGATAATATCGGCCCCGGATCGGGCTATGACGCCGGCAATCCGATCCAGGTCTACCCGGTCGTCTATTCCCCGGCCATGACGGATGTTATAGGTCATAATGTTCAGTGTGATGCTGTCTTCGAGCAATGCGTTCACCTCTTGTCGTCATCCAGCAGCCGGTATGGATCAGCCCTTAATAGCACCGATCATGACGCCTTTCACGAAATATTTTTGCAAAAACGGATAAAGCAGCAAGACCGGCAAGTTCGCAACGACGACCATCGCGTACTTGATCGCCTCGACCTCCAACAGCTTTTGGGCCAGAGATGCGTCTGACATATCGACCATTTCCTGCATTTCACCCAAGATCAATATTTCCCGGAGCAGCAACTGCAGAGGGTAGTTATCCCGGTCGTTCAAATAAATGAGCGCGTTGAAAAAGGCGTTCCAGTGGGACACGCTATAGAACAACACCATAACGGCGATAATCGGAAGCGACAGCGGCAGGACGATGCGGAACAAGATCTGGAAGTCCGTGCATCCATCGATGGAAGCCGACTCCTGAACCTCGTGAGGAATGCTCGTCTGGAAAAACGTCCGCATAATCACGATGTTCCAAACCGCCACCGCATTCGGAATGACAAGGGCCCATATCGTGTCGAGCATGCCCAAATTTTTGACGAGCAAATAATTGGGGATCAAGCCGCCGCTAAAAAACATCGTGAAGACGGCGAACGCCATGATGGCGTTGCGACCGTGAAAATCTTTGCGCGACAGCGGATAGGCTGCGCAGATCGTCATGGCCAGATTGATGGCCGTGCCGACGACCGTGTATACGATCGTATTCCGATAGCCGGTCAGAATTTCCCCGCTTTGAAAGATGCGGCTGTACCCGACCCACGTCCAATCTTTTGGAAGCAGCCACACCTGCCCCTTCATGACGGCGGCCGGATCGCTCACCGATGCGGACAGCACGAACACGAGGGGATATAGCACGACAAGGACAACGAGAGTCAGAAGGGCATACACGAGCGCATCGAACAAACGATCACCGGGACTGCGGTCAACCATGGCGTTTCCTCCTTACCACAAGCTCGTTTGCTTCATCCGCCTGGCGATGGAGTTGACCAGGACGAGCAGCATGAAGTTAATTAAGGAATTGAACAGGCCGACAGCCGCTGAGAAGCTATACTGGGCGCCAATAATTCCAGTTCGGTACACGTAGGTCGAGATGACGTCGGAGCTCTCGATGTTGAGCGAATTTTGCATCAGGAACACCTTCTCGAAGCCTACACTCATAACCGACCCTACATTCAGGATTAGCAAGATGACGACGGTCGGCATAATGCCCGGCAAGTTTATGTGCCAGATGCGTTGTAAACGGCCAGCCCCGTCCACGCGGGCCGCATCATGGAGCTGGGGGTCGATGCCGGTCAATGCGGCCAAATAAATGATCGAACTCCACCCCATCTGCTGCCATATGCCAGAGCTTACATAAATCGATTTGAACCAAGACGGCTCGGTCATGAACGAGATCGGCTCCCCGCCAAACCATACGATCATCTGATTGATCAGACCGTTCTTGGGCGACAAAAACATCATGACCATGCCCACGAGCACGACGGTCGATAAGAAGTGGGGCGCATAGGTGACCGTCTGCACGAACCTTTTGAACAGGCGGTGTCGAGTCTCGTTGATGAGCAATGCCAGTATGATGGGAGCGGGAAAGCCGAAAATAAGCGATAGCAAGCTAATTCCAAGTGTGTTTTTGATCAGCGCCCAAAAGTAATAGCTCTCGAAAAAACGCTCGAAGTGCTTGAACCCGACCCACGGGCTTCCCCAAATCCCTTTGGTGGCGATAAAATTTTTGAAGGCGATTTGCAGGCCGTACATGGGCATGTATTCGAACACGATAAAGTACGCGATTACCGGAGAAACGAGGACGTACAGCCTCCAATTATTTTTTGCGGTTCTCAGGATGGATTTTGTCAACGAATTATGCCCCCTCAATTTCTTCTCCGACATCGTTCTTTGGGGTCAAGCCTACTTGCTTGCTTTCTGGTACCTATCGTAAGCGGCTTGATAAACCTTCAAATAGTCATCGATTTTCATTTTTTTCAACGTATTCACGTAGGTTTCCCATTCCGAAAAAGGCACTGCTCCCGTAATGAACTTGGAAGTCATCTGATCGACATACGTGTTGAGATCCGTATTCAGCACATTCAGCTGCTCGGCCTCCTCGTTCGTAAACGTAAAGGCGGGCCAAATGTCCTTGATCATGTAGGGCTTCAGCTTGTCGGTCGCTTTGTTCATCTCCTCGGTGACGGCTTTGAAATATTTCGGCGTCACGATTCCCGGATAGCTGCCTCCCGGCCAAGTGACATATTTAACGGCAGCCTGCTCGAGCGTAAGGCCTTGCGGATTTTTCTTGATTTCGTCCACATAGTCGATTTTACCGTCCGCCGATTCCGTGTAGCTGACATCTTTGATGCCCATAAAAAATAATTTGCTGCCCTCTTCACCATAAAAATGATCGATCCAGCGAACCGTCGCTTCCGGATATTTGTTTTTATCCGTAAGGACGAAGGAGCCGACCTGTACGAGAGAGGACTGGATGTTGCTGTAAATTCGGTCTCCGTTCGGCCCCTTCAAAGCGGGAGAGACCACATAGCCGTTCTGGTTCATCAAGGTAGAAGGCCAGGTCAGCGAGGTCGCCCCATAGATTCCTTCGGCTCCCTTGGCATAAAATTGGTTCGACTTTATCGTCACGATCTCTTTGTCGATCAAGCCTTCGTTGTGCAGCTTGTTCACAAACTGCAGCAGCTGCTTGTAGTTGTCGTCGGCCGGCGTAAACCGAAGCTTGTTCGTCTTCGGATCGACATCCACGTTTTTATGGTTGACGCCCCGATTCATGAGGCCAAACGAACCCTTCAAGTTGTCCAAGAGACCTGTGTACCCAAGCCCGCCGAAGGGGATTTCGTCGTTTTTCCCGTTGCCGTTCATGTCTTTGCCCTTCACCGCTTTGAGGAAGTTGTAAAATTCGTCCAAAGTCTGCGGTTCAGGCATGTTCAGCTTGTTGAGCCATTCTTTCTGGATCCACAGCTTGTTGCTGATCAGAATCGCGTCAAAACCCGGTTCGTATACAAGCGGAAATGAGTAAATGTTGCCGTCGGGCATCGTAATGCCCTGCTTGACGTACGGATATTTGTTCATCAGCTGCTTCAAATTGGGGGCATACTTGTCGATCAAATCGTTGAGCTTGACGAATGTGCCCTGGCTGCCGTATTTCATCAAATCGACGGTCGAAAGCCGGGTCGTATGGAAGGCATCCGGGTATTCCCCGCTCGCCAGCGCCAAATTCCGTTTTTCCGCCATCGTTTCAAATGAAACAAGCTGGAAATTCACATTCACGTTCGTCATTTTGGCATATTCTTTCCATAAGGCCGTTTCATTCCAATTGTTGGCAGTGGTTGCCGCTTTGCCGGTGAAAAACGTCAATTGAATCGGCTGCTTGACGATCGGAAAACCCTTCTCGTTCAGATTCGAGACCGTCTTCTCGGCTGTCCCCTCATCCGGTTTCCCCGTACCATTTCCTGAACACGCTGACAAGATCAAGACTAGCGCTATTACGGCACTGCAGGTAAACCCTGTTTTTTTCGATTGAAACACGCTCCATTCCTCCTCGTCATTAAGTGGGTCTGCCTTGAACGTTCCCCCACATTGCATCATTGCGTCGTTACGTTGTTGCGTTGTTTCTGATCTGGCCTATGTGGTTGGTAGCGATCTGTCGACACTGTTATTGTAGATCATGTGGAATCGGTCCATAAGCCAGATCGTCGCACGCGACAGTCACATTATGCCATTTACAATATCGTTAAATATCCCTCTGTCTGATAAAGACGCCACTCGTTAGGACAAAAAAGGAAATCCTTCCTCAACTGCCACACAAATCACAAAAAGCAAGATTGTTGCCTCTAAATGAACACGTGGAATCGCTTTAAAGTTAGGCACAAAAAAAATACTCCTACATAAGTAGGAGGAAGTAAACCCTTAGAACAGTACCTTCGCCTCGTCCGGATGATCGAGCTGCCACTGCACCAACTCTTGCTCGTTGCGGCACAGCTGCCCTTTATATCGCAAGCCCCCATGAGAGATGTTGATGCTGCACGCGATGCGTTCGGACGCCTCTACCCAATGCGGAGTCAAAAACGTGTTCCACAGCACGGTGCCAGGCGTCATTCTGTAAGTAAGCTCATCCTCCGGCAGGATACCTTCGGGACGATGCACCCCCTTACAGTGTAGCCGGGTCTCGAATGGTGCCCAGCGATCCGGATCCTTCAACCCGGAGAAAATCTTCGTCCCATGGGTCTGCCAAGCGATCACCTGCGAGTAGTCCAGATGGTAGTTCGTGGCACAATTAGGGCCGCTGATGAACATAATCGGATAACATCGCGTCCAAGTAAACCCTGCCGCTTGAAGCGCTTCCATCCATGGCTGCATTATTCCTTCTTCGAAGCCTTCCAGCAGTCCACCCTCCCCGTAAAACTTCGACAGCTTGAAATGCGCCAACGAAAACGGGGCCTGAATCGCTTGTTCTAGCGGTAATTGGCGGAAGGAGGCTGTGATATCCGTCAGCTCCAGCGCGCTCCCTTTCACACCCGGGGTAATCCGTGTGTCCGGGTCGAAACGCAGCGTCTCTACGATTCGCTCAATCGCAGGCATGCTGTAGCGGAACGGAACCACCTCTCCCTCCATCAGGAAATTCAGTACGCCATCCCATGATTCCTGAAACTCCGGCCACGTGAGTATCGTTCTGTGCATGTCCATCGCTCCTCTCAACTGTATCGGTCTAACATTCATCCCTATCATACAGATAGATGGAGCGATTGGTAAACAATCTGTTATTATTTATAACCAGATAAATCGGGATTGTCTGCCGCAAATCGAGATACAATCGTTACTCRGTGCTTATAGAATGGATCAAGTCATCCACATCATACACAAACCCAAAAGCAAGCGCTACTCGCCATAAAGCCAGCTCTTTGTTAAGCTCCAGCCGTGCGGTTTCTTTGTTCTCCACGGCCGTCACCGCCTGACGGATCGCGGAGCAGATGATCCCGTATTTGGTCATATCCGCCATTCCGCCAGGAGATAGCAGCAGACACCAATTGATCGCGAAGCCAGTATAGATCAGATGGTTGATGCAGTGCTCCTTGCATAAGGCAAAGAGTTGGTTCGAAGTGGCAGCTATTCCTTCATCGCTTTGCGGCTCAGATTCCTTCAGGAAACGAACATGAGGGGCACCTTTGGCAATATCCGCTTGATTATGGGCACCCGGGAACACGTTCGCTGATCTGAAGCTCCTTAATTGTTTATGCACCGCATCTTCCTCTATCCGCTCAGGTAAAGGGGGTTCATCGCCTGCAAGTTGAGCAGCGGCAATGTAACCAGGATAGTGGGTGTAGTAGTCATGGCCGCCTACAACATGAAAGAGCTTGAGTCCAGATTGACGGACGGCTCCCAACAAATTCGGAAAGATATCTCTGCTAATAGCATACGATCTAGGCACGTATTCAACAGCTCGGTGCCAGCCTGGGTACTGTTCCGGCGTACCGATGTCCCAAGCGTGCATGACCACAACAGCGGTGTGCTCCATACTAAGCGGCAAATCGGTCTTGTTCCATCCGCCGTACCCTTCACCGGGAACATCCAGTGTAAGATCAGCATCAAAATGTTGATAGTAGTTGGTTGGAACCATAATACGTTTCATTCGTGAACCTCCTCGTACTTTGCGCCGTTAGAGAATCAATCCGAAGATACCATTATTTCATCCACCCACAGCGTTCCGGGAGCCCCAGGGTTATTATGGGTAATGACCACCTTCAGGGTATGGTCATGCGCTGCCGGGGCGGTGAATGACACAGTTGACGCGGTCCAGGTTGACGCGCTTATGGTAGTAGCGGCCAAAACCGTGTTCGTCGAGGTATCGATAATTTGAACCTTCCCTCCGGCAATTCCGGTTGCTTTCCCTTTCAAGGAAATGTTGTAGCTGCCGCTTGGCTTATATCCTTTCCACATATACAAGAGCTCTTGGTTGACGCCAGTCCCTGTCGAAACAAGCTTCAAGGAATTATGCCCAGCTGTGCGATCGGTTGCATCGATTAGCACATTGCCTGCCACAGTCAGATCGCCCCGCTGCCAATAAAGCGGCAATGTCGAATCCAGACTGTCAAAATTCTCAAAGCTCGCATTAGGCAGCTCTCCTGCGGCCAATTCTGGAAAGACAAGCACATTGTCGAAGCCGATTTCCTGTCCAGCCGGTTGGTAGTTCGTGTGATAGAGCCGGATACGCACATCGTGGCCGGAGTCCGGAGTTACCGCGGTAAACACCTTTCTGGTCCAATTGGTTTCCGTTATAAAAATCTGGCCAAGGACAGTCGACGTTGTATAATCGAACAATTGCACGCGTCCATCTACAGAACCATATTTCTTAGCCATGAATGAGATCGTATACGGCGTGTTAGGTTCGTAGTTCTCTAACTTCTGCTCTAGCACTTGCCATGTGGTTCCATTGGTCTTCACACGTGCCGAATATGAATTCGAATAGGTATCAACTTGGCTGAGATAAGCGGTTGTAGAGTTGGATTGCCAGCGGTTCCAGCTCTTCGGAAGCGTTGCATCCAATGGATCGGCCATCTCGAACCCGGTATGGATCGTCTTGTTCCTGTTCCATTTAGCAAGAGATGCAGCAACATTCAATTTACATGTGTCCCTCTCGCACACAGCGTTGGCTATATCCCAGACTAGCGGATCGATCTGGGCTAAATCTGTCCAGTAGTGAATAAACATCGTGTTGAGCTTGTCAGCTGTTACTCTCGGAGCGCGAGAGTTTTGGGCGGACACAACAGGGTCAATAAGACTTTGATTCCACATGACGCCTGAGAACGTATTGGCGATTTTCTGCATATCCGCTTGCGTATATATTTGCCCATGATTGAATGCTTCCAGGGGTCCGATCGTGGTATTCGCTGCATGGGATATATCCTCATTCTCATAATACGCATAATGGCCCATATCCCCTGGCACCATCCTGTCCCAATAATTCCACAAGTAGGCGTCCGTGCCGAGTGATGCGTTCAATGGGTGAGCACGTAATACGCTTTGAAAAGCTCTCTCCATGTCATTCGCCCGACTCCAGTACATCGGCCGATCGGCCGCATATTTGGATACGCCTTCCGTGGCATCGTGCAGCAGATACAACATTCGCGCAAAAACCAGGTACTGATTGTGCGGTAAGCTTCGTCCAGGAGCCACCTCTGTAGTGATTCCGGTTGGGTGAAGATACACTCCAGTGCCATTGTTCGATCCGTCTGTTCCGCTAATTTGTCTCCACCAGCTATCCCATTTGTGGTCCAATTCGTCTGCTATGAAATCCCTGTATATGTCCGCTTTCGCCTTATAACGGGAATGAAGCAAAGGGTTGGCATAGACCGCATTGACAAACCGGAKGACAGGAGCGGCAAGGACAGCTTCATGAACCTGTTCTTCCCAGAACACACCTACGGCAAATGTATCGACCCATATGGAATCCCCGGGAGAGCCAGAGGACACGGATACTTCTACAACGATATTATGACCGGCTGATGGAGTCAGAAATCTGCAATAGACGATCTGTTGCTTATCTGTATGGTTGAAGTTCCAACTACCGAGTACTTGGCTTGTTGTCCTGTCGTACACACGGACTTCTCCCGAGGCGCCTGCAGATACGAGACCTGAAAACGTCATCCCGTACTCTGCATTTGGCTTATAGTTCCATAAGTTCTGAGATATTCTGGGAGTCGACACGCCATCATGTACTAGCTCGAGTCCGGCATCGTCATCGACAAAGATCGTAGAGTCGTTGGTCCTGTGTGCTGCGGATAAGGGCGTACTTTCCCGCGTCCAGCCAGCGGCCTCCGTCAACCTGAGCCTGGACATAGACAACAAATCTGTATAACCGATCGTACCTCCGGCTGAGGCAGGCTGAGAGACGCGGACTTTAATCGTTTTGCCGGCAATCGGCGGTGCGGTGAAACGGATGGCTTGCTTCGACCAAGTCGTTGCCGCGAAGCTGCTGGATCCCAGCTCGACACCGTCTGTCTCGTTATACACACTCACCTCTCCAGGAAACAAAGCGTTGGTGGTACGCCCCCAATATGTGAGGATATAGGACTCTCCCGGCGTATAAGATACCGCTTGTTCTATAGATTTGTCCCCATAGACAGCTGCCCGGACTGCAAGCCCCTTCGCCCCTGAATAATTATAGTTGATTCCATCAACTAGATAGGCATCTGACGAGGTCGTTCCTGCCGTTCGAGTCCAGTTAAGCGGAAGTGTAGGATCTGAGCTGTTGACGGCATCAAACCCGCGGTTGGCTATTAATTCCGTCGGCGGCAGCGCAGGAGTTATGCTCACATCGTCAAAGTAGCTAGTAAATCCTATCGGCCGCCAATCAGACTGGTACAGACGAATTTTCACTGTTTTGCCTGCCACGGCAGGTGCCGTGAAGGTTAAGCTACCTTGGCTCCACGAGGTCGTACTTATATATCCGTCTCCAATCGTAACGTTATCGGTAGCGTTGGAGACAAGAATGCGAGCCRACGCTGCTGTACTGGACACTTTTCCCCAATACGTAACGGTATACGGTTGGGAAGGTATATAATCAATCGTTTGCTCTACTATTCTCCATAATGTGTTGTCTGTTGTGATCGCCAAGGAATGCGCTCCGCTGTGCGAGTCGTTACTCACGTACGCATTGGACGAATTGGAGTTGAAGCGAACCCACTTATCGGGCAGCGTGGCGTCCAGGGTATTTAGTGTCTCCATTCCTCCGTTCTGCAGGGGATTATGTTCAACCGAGCCCGCTTGATCAAGCTCCTTCACCGATATGGCGTCGAACCGGGCCTTATACCCGGCCTGCGCATAATTTTCCAAGCCAAGCCTGATCTGTAGATTGCCGATATTCGGCGCTTTGAACGTGAATACGTATCGCTCGAAGCCGACATGGTACACTCGTTCAAAAGCAAGGACCGTATTCGTTGTGGCATTGAATATTTCTACCCTGGCCTCGGTCTGTTCCGTGTCGACACTAGCATAGGCTTCGACTTGATACGACCTGCCCGGAGTATAAGTCAGGGGTTGGACCAGTCTGTTTTCATTCGTCCCATCACTCTCAATTACTATGCCAGTCGAGCCTGCGAATGCATCCCCAAGTGTGGTTGAACGATAAACTGCGCTGGCGTTCCCTTGCCGGCTCCAACCGTCCGGCACGCCATCCGAATCAGAATCTAATTCGAATGAGCCGTAGACGGCCTTCTCGACAGATGCAGCAGGCGCTCCTTCGAACGCGAAAGCTCCATTCTTGATCTGCATGTGAGAATATCGGGAATCCGGCCAACCTTTATACCCATCTCCATTCGTATCCCGTGCATTCGAGATCACCCGATCCGTCTGATCGACCATTTTATCAAGCCAGAAGGGGCTGCCGGTCGAATCATACATATTCATATAACCTTCCATATAGACGGATTCATTCCAGCCGATTGAGCTCCCTAGATCAGAATCCGATGAGCCCCTTCCAAAATTATAGTTCTGATCCATGACACGAAATCGGTCAATATGTGCATCTTGGCCAACAGCCTCGTATGGGAACCCGCTCATGGCAATCACAATCACGATGAGTGACAGTATAGCCAGCTTAAAAGGTTTGAACCTCATTTGATTTCCCTCCTACTTACTGAATAACCCCTGCATTCTTCAAATCCTGTGTGTACTTTTCTAGCAATTCCTTCACCTTATACTTGGTCATCAACTCATCCAAATAGGTAGGCCAATTTTTCCCGGATTTATCATCGAATAAAGCCCTGGACAACAACTCGTTAAGTCTTTTATCCGCTCCCGCCAGATCGAAACCGGCTGGTGCAATCAAGGATGCTCCACCCGCCCAAATATGCGTAGGCTGTTCATTCAGGAATTTGAGAATAGCGCGGTCGTGATCAGTTTGTCTTGAGTCAATAAGGGTCAGCCCGAACACTTCGGGTTGAATCGTTTCTAGTGTAAAGAAGGACCAAATTCGAAGATAGTCGCCTTGCTTGACTATATCATTCGTGTATGCTTCGAAATTCGGCTTAATCGTCTTGCCATCTTTGCTGTAGTGCTTGCCTTCTTGTCCGAAGTGAGTGAGCAGGTAACCTTCCTCGCTTGCCAACCAATCCAGAATTTCAATAGAACGGCGTATCTTCYCAGGATTTTTCTCAGCAACGGATTTCGCGAATAAGAATGGACCGCTTGGACTAAGGTTAGCCATTATCGGAGTCTCGCCAAATATGGTGAATGGTTGCCAGTCGGCTTTCGGATTAATTTGCTTGGACCGGTATTGGATACCTTGTTCATTGTTATCCAAAGCGAAGTCTTTCACATTGCCGACAACCACACCGATTCTGCCCTGAATCGCCTTCTCGACATGCTGCGGGTTTTTATTCAAATACCAGTCTGGATCGACAACCTTCATATCAATCACTTTAGCGATGTCATTCAACACAAACTCCATCTTAGGAGATTGCAAGCTGCCAACATATTTCCCATTCTCGACAAACGCCGGATATAACAGTTTGTTTTTAAACAGCTCTGGCCAGTCATATCCCACATTTGCACCACCGCCGGAAGTCGAGAATCCATATGTGTCTGCCTTGCCATTGCCGTCAGGATCATTGAATGTGAACGCTTTCAATATATTGACATATTCGTCGTAATTTGTCGGCATCTTAAGATTTAACGCATCCAGCCAGTCTTTGCGGATATAGTACGCGCGAAATAACTTTTTGTTATAAGGAAGCGGCGCCCGGTAAAATCCGCCTTGAACCTGATAACGCTTCAATGCCGTTTCGGTAACCCAGTATTTGAAGTAGTTCGGCATCGTCTGCGGCGTGACGAAATCAGTTAAAGTAGCAAGCAACCCATCCATGGCAAGCTTGTTGCCACCATCGGCATTAGCATCTCTCCACATGTCAGGAGGAGTAGAAGCTAGCAATGCATTGATCTTCGTGTTGTAATCCGCTCCAGGTGTCATGTATTCGACTTTCAGATCGACATTGAATTTCTCTTGAATCGTCTTTAGTACGACATCCTTGCTCGGATCAGGCAGYGTAGTGTTCGCTGGAGCTGAAATGAACCAATTTAGAACCATCTTTTCTTTTTTCGTTGCGCTTGCTGCTGTGGTTACTTGCGGGCTAGACGATGTAGGACTACCTGCTGCACCCCCGTCTTTTTGCGAACACCCGCTCAACACCAATGAACCGACTAACGATACTGCGACCCCGTATTTCCATAGTTGTAGCGTCTTCATCTAAATCCTCCACTTGTATGATTCCGGCGAAGTCCTACCGGTAGATTCATCTTGTCACGGTTGGAATGACCATACAATTGTCACTTGGTCTTCCCGGCAGGCGACGAATAGATAAGAAGATGCAACTTAAAGATAAGGCCTTCTTCTGCAAGGGAAGAGGCCTTTATCTTCCTCGAAGATCGCAGATGAACTCATTCATCCGAGGCTCTGAAATTAGTTCGGTAAGCGCCCGGTGTCGCGCCTGTGGACTGTTTGAATATTCTCGTGAAATTAGTAACCGACGTATACCTCAATCGTTCTGCAATGGTTTTGATAGGCATGTCCGAAGTGGAAAGCCACTCCTTGGCCTTGTCCATCCTCGCTCGAATCAAATAGTCGCCAAAGTTGTCGCCAGTCTCCTCTTTGAACCATTTGCTGAGCGTCGCTCTGGATATCTGCAGTTGGGAAGCCATGAGCTGCAGTGACACATCCTGCTCCAGTTGATCCAGCAATACTGCAATAGCTTGTTGCACAAGCTTTTTGCGTCTCGGAGTTTGGAGACTTTCCAGATGCTCCCTAATCGCTAGCAAGACGGTATCACGGATCCAGGAATGAAGTTGAGCAAGGCTGCTCATCTCGGACAAAGCCTTCATCGCATCCCCACCAATGACATCGGACAATTCCACTTCGGAGGTCTGAAGGAAATGATCGAGCTCTCCCACCAGGTGAGTGAATAATCCTAGAATGGCCTCGGAACTGTGCAGGGATTGGCTGGCCTCCTGAACCAACGCGTTCAGGTTGCTATCGGCTTGGTCGTACTGGCCCTGAGCCATGCTGGACACTACCGCATGCTCAAACACAATGAGTCTTCGGATCGACGCGTTCATCGTCCCCCCAACCGACTCACGCAGAATCAAAGCCTGGGGACCCATGGCCATCCGATAGGCCATAAGGGATTGAGCTTCGTCAAACGACATATGAATTTGGTCATATCCTGCCCTAGGCCCCGCGATCGCGACGGAAAGAGTGAATGGAAACACACGATCGATCTGGTTGCACAGTTGTTGACCGAATTGCTTGATTCGGTCTTCCGAAAGAGTTCCTGGTTCATCGACACCCATCAAAAACACAAGCTGGCCCTGTTTGGGGGATATGCCGAGAATCGGGTAGTAAGCTTCTCCTAATTCCTCGATCCATTTCCTCAAAGCATACATCATTAAGGAGCGATCAGTTTCGCTGTATGTTTGTTTCATCTCCAGCCATTGATCGATCTCAGCAATTCCTACATAGTACACGTTGCCCTTCAGAACGGCCAACTCCGATTGCCAAGCTTGATCAGGCACATTGGGGTCAGCGAGCTTTCCGTGAAGGAGATTAAGCAGGGCGTATTCTTTCATAATCGGCATTTGATCGTTCAGCCGAACCATCAAGCGATCATTCTTTTCCTTCAGGTTCTGCATAGTAAGATCCAGATTTGTAATGATATCGGAGTGAATGGAGTAAGCATCCGAATGCTTGTCATCCTTTACCGAGAATTTAGTGACCAGCCGCTGCAAAGGACTGTACAACCTGTTGGAGCCGATGACCGCTACCGCTCCCCAGATCAAGGCAATCAAGCCTGCTAATCCCCAGGCAATCAATTGAACATTTTTGGATTTCTGGGATAGATCATGGATGGAAGCTACCGCTACATATTTCCACCCGTTGGATGAGGATTGGGTTGATGTAAGGATATATGTTTCTCCGTTGAGCTGAATGTGATCCGGAAGCACTTTAGTTGAGGCAATAATACCCAATATCGGCTCGGTTGGATCGGAGCTTTCTGTAGTCCGCCATGTCTGTCCGCTTACAACCAAGCGATTCTGATCATCAAAAACTAATAAAATCCGTTGAAAGGGTGCAGCCATCTGTTCCATCATCTTGATCAACAAATTCGTCTTCAAATGAACGATCAGAATGCCTTTTGGCGCAGGCGAATTGAGCGGAATAGGACGGACAATGAGCAAATCCTTCTGATTCGTATACGTATTGGGCGGGATTTTGTAAGAAGTATTCGCACCGGACCAGACAATTTTATTAATTTCACTGAAGGGGTAGTAAATTTGTCGGATGATCCCCGACGTTTGGGTGTATACCGTGTCCTGATTGGGAAGGATTAGGGAAATATCAATGGGAAGATCGGAATTCCCAACGAGGTTCTTGAGTGTCTCCATGAATTGAAGGGAACTTTCCAGCGTATTCATGGATAATCCCACATCCACCGTCTTCTCCACAATGGCGTTCGACGCAAGCGATACGGAAATTTGGTCGATCCTGGCCATATATGTGTTTAACTGGGCTTCGAAGTGCTTGAGAATGCTTTGCTGATGCAGATCGACTTCTTCCTGAAGCGATTCGGAGAACAGGTACGAGCATATAAAGCCTAGCAATACGACGGGAACCAGGCTCATTAAGAGCGCAAAAGCAATTACTTTCTTTTTGAAAGAAACTTTTTTAACCATTATCATGAAAACCGTAGCCCCCTACGATCTTAGTCATTTTCTAGAACGGATCCTGTTCCCGCTTGCATTTCATCTATCTTACAGCCCGAAGCTTTAATGTGGCAACCGTAAATCGTTCAACGTCTGATATACTAAGGTCATGAAGCTGGTCCATGGGAAAGAAGGGTTACCTGAATGTATCTGGAATTACACGCAAGTGAATATAAAGTGACGGCCGAAGGCATAACGATTGAGCTGCTGCCCAAGGAGTTCGCTCTGTTGCAATTTCTCTATAGCAACAGAGGTCGTACATTCAGCCGGGAACAGCTGCTGGATAAAGTGTGGCCGCTGGAATACCCGGTTGAGCGAACGGTGGATGACCATATATACAGGTTGCGTAAGAAGCTGGACCCTTTTGCAGAGCTGGAGATTAAGACGGTCCGGGGATTCGGCTATAGCCTGGCTATGCACAATTCAAAGAATATAGGGGAAGCGAACCCCACCACCCGGGATCCAGAGCTGCATGAGACGATGCGGGATATATTCGGGAAATACCACCAATACGGCCAGGGCCGCTCCATGCTGACCCTTGCACGCCAACAGGATGTGCTTGGATATGAGCTGGACCCGTTCTATTCCATCTATGTCCGGTTTGTACAAGGTGATCTGGAATGGCTGCTCAATACGGACGAGGTTCCACTGAATGAACGCTTCTATTCGCTGCTGGTGTTTTATATGTTCACGGGGGACCCGAAGCAGAAGCTGGCAGTCTGTGAGCAAGTGCTTGTGAAGAAATTGTTGTCTCCCGCGCAGCACAGGGAAATGGAGATTCTCAACATTCTTGATTTGTATACGCTGGCAGGAGAGCCTGATCAAGCGCTGGAACGCTTAAAGCTGAGTCACACCGTGATCGCCGAACCGGACTATGAGTATTTCATCCCGCAAACGGCCATTACGGAGATGTTTGTGTACCTGGTTGCAGGGGCGGAGGAGCACGAGCTAGAGAAGATGGCGGAATCTATTGAAGTCGGGATTTTGTCCACCAAGCCTTTTCTACGTGAGATCGGTAGTTACAAGGTGGTCAAGGGAATGTGGATGTTGCGGCGTCAGGCATGGCGGGAAGCGGAGAATTTGCTGGACGAGGGGCTTCAGGTGCTGGACAGGTCTGGTTTTGTGCCGATGCGGCTGTATGCCCTGCACCGAATTATTCATTTCTCTGGCATGTTTCCTCCGAAGACACAATTGCAGCAGAAATACGCAGAACGGTTTGAAGAAGAACAGGAGCGGATTGGCCTCAATAAGTGGTTAGGATCGCTGGAAGCCACGATACTGAACGAGCTGAATCGTTTCTGATCATGCTCTGACATTTCTCCGTTACAGTAAGATCGTATCTGATACGATCTTACTGTGATTTGGGGGAATGAGTAATGACAGCTTTACAACAAGCAGGTGCAAGCCTGCTTCGTAACCAAGTATACATGCGCGTATATAGCGCCTTTGCCGCAGCAACCTTGGGCGACTGGTTCGACACGTTGGCTATCCAGGTGCTTGTGGGGTATCGCTGGCAGGCCGGTCCGCTGATGCTTGCCCTGATTCCGGTCGCCAACGCTCTGCCCAGTATCCTGCTCGGTTCGGTTGCAGGAGTCGCGGCCGATCGGCTGAACAAGCTGAGGCTGATGCGTATTTGCGATCTGCTTACCGCCGTCCTGACCTTGCTGGTGCTATGGGCTCCGAATATGTTATGGCTGCTCCCTCTGCTTATGCTGCGTGCAGCTATCTCTACGTTGAATGTGCCCGCGCAGCAGTCGTTGACACGCAGCATAGTCAGAGAGGATCAGCTGCTTCAGGCTACCTCACTCAATGGAATTGTGAACCAGGGATCCAAAATCGCCGGTCCTTTATTAGGCGGATTCGCCTTGTCCCTCCTGTCGCCGCAGTGGTGCATTTTGCTGTGTGCCTGCTTCAGGCTGGGTTCTTATCTGCTGCTGCTCACCGTCAAGAATCCTGTTGTAAGCGAGCGTCCCTCCGTGCCTGCACCGGAGGAACGAGTTCCGCTGCTTACGATGTGGAAAGAAGGCTGGGGCTTCATCCTGCACAGCCGACTGCTGCTGACTACCATGCTGTTCGGGTTAACCGGGACACTCGCCATCCAGATGATCGACTTTCAGTTCACCAGTCTCTTCCGGGTAGTTGCACCGGATCAGGAGTCTTTGCTTGGCTGGTTAGTAGCGGCATCGGGTGCAGGTGCCATACTCAGCATTGTAACGATGAACCGAATGAACCGTACAACAGGTTATGGCTGGAAGTTTGGAAGCGGTTATGCGCTGATCGGCGTATCCGTTGGAGGGCTGGGCTTGCTCCCTGCCGGGGTTTCCGTGCTTCCCATATTGGTACTGGGGTTCGTGCTGGGCATCGGCAACGGCATGTTCATGGTTACATTCAACTATTGTCTGCAAAAAGAAACGCCTCCGCATATGACCGGCCGTGTGTTCGGGATTCAGAGCACAGTACTAGGAATGGTTATGATTGAAGCGCCACTGCTTGGGGGACTTCTGGTACAAGTTGCCGGCCCCGCGCGTACCTTCCTGAATTTAGGTATTGTGATTGCAATGATCGGTCTGCTTGGCATTTTATTCGGAAGGGTGCTATGGCCTGCGTCCATAAGAAATGTTGGACTTATTAAATAAAATCATCTTTTCTATTTGAATTGCGAAACCAGATCTTTGTTTGCCTGCTCCTCCACCTTATTTAACGCCGTATTCACATCGATTGTCCCGGTTATAACATCTTTGAGCGCTTGCGTAAGGTATTTATCCGGCACCCGGTCGAATTGCGTCGGTTTCACAATCGATTGCGGCTTCGTTTTTAAGATCGCTCCGATATGTTTTCCTTTCAAATAGTCCAGACTGCTTCCGAACGATTTCATGATTTCGTCGTTTTTAATGACAGGCAGCACGCCTTTTTGAGCCAAAAACGTTTGATACTCGGTCGAAGCGGACAAATACGAAATGATCTTGAAGACAAGCGCCGAATGCTTCGTTTGCGATGAAACCGACAGCAGAGTAGGGGCGCCGTTACGGTTATATCCGTTAAAGGTTGGGGCTTGGGCGAAATCCCAGTTGAATGAATCTCCCGATTTAACCGCCCCTTCCAGCCGGACCAGTTCGAAATGATAGGGAATCATCGCCAGCGTCTTGTCTTTATAGAACATATTGAGTGCTTTGGTATAATCCATATATTCGATACCCTGCGTGCTGTAGCCATTCTTTAGTAGTTCGAAGGCCTGTCTCATTTCCTGATTATTGAAGCTCACTTTTTTATTTTCCACATCGACGAAACCCGATTTGAAGAGTGCGTACGTGAAACTGTAATTTCCCGGGAAAAATCCGGCATACTGGACGCCGCCTTCCGTCCTCGTTATTTTTTTGCCGAGCGCGATGGCTTCTTCGTAGCTCATGCCGTCTTTCGGATAAGGTACGGCAAACCTGTCGAATATATCTTTGTTATAATAAAGGACCGAAGCGTAGTTAGAATAAGGAAGGGCGTACAGTTCACCCTTTGAGCTGAAGGTTTTGATCGTATCGATAAGCGTCGGCTGATATCCGTTCAAATCGATCCGGTCTTTTTTGACCCAATCATCCAATTTCGCAATCAAACCCCCGTCGATCTGCAGTGGGAAGCTCCAGGACGTTGTGTAGTACATATCCGGCAGTGTGCCGCTGGCCGCGATCTCGCTGATGTAGGTTCCTTTTGCCGGTTTGATGACTTTAAAGGTGACGTTCGGGAATTTGTCTTTGACCGGTTTGGCAAATCGTTCGTTAAACATGTCCTCGGACATATTGTGCTCATCGTAAAAGATCAGCTCCACAGGCGTTTTCAAATCGACTTGGATGGCTTCCTCCCCTTTAGACGGAGCCTCTTTTCCCCCGGATGCGCCGGAAGCGCAACCTGTCAATAACGTGCCGACCAGTATTGCGGTCATAATGGCCGATCCTTTTCGTTTCATATTGTTATCCCCTTCCAAAAGAATGAATGTAGACCAGGTTCGGATTCCATGTCATGGAGGATCCCACGATGAATGAAAATCTGTAACTGGAAGCGTTTACACTTTCGATTATAATGGATTTCAACATTAGCCATCTTTTGTCCATCCCCCAATGAGTCGTCTGTAATCGCTTCCACTTAGATTTAGCTTTATTATAATGCGGGTGCTCTGGTAAAGAACATATCCAATCGAAGCAAATTATTAACGGATCTTACGATTTATCCGGACAGTTTCGTCAATCTACATGAATTTAAAAGCAAATATCGCTTTACGTATCTGCGCATCGTATTTAGAATAGTGGTGTCGGCCAATCTCCTTTATTTCATTCCAAGCGGAGGACTGTTTATGGAAATCGTTGCGATCGGACATTCAATTCACACTAGGCCTCTGTATACCGATAAACGTGACGGATTGAGGCATTATGTCGTTCGGTTGCAAACGGACGGCTCCTGTAATGCCATCGTAAACAACGTTACGCATGTGATCCGCCCTGGGGATCTGCTGCTTTGCAAGCCTGGCGACTCCTATGAGTTGATCATCGGTCAAGACAGCAATCGAGCCTTTCTAAGCTCCGATTATTTTTTATTGATCTTGCCGGGAGAGTCGTGGTTGAGCGAATGGTGGGACCAGTTTCATTCCGCCGACAAAGTCCATTTGGGCCTAGACGATGAATTGATTTCTATGTGGAAATTGATTCGTTACGAGAAAAGACGTTTGAAGAACGCGAATGCAGACATTGTAAATTGTCTGGTCCGTGCGTTTTTTCTTCATTTGGGACGTTTGATTATTGAGGGCAAAGGCCCCTTGGTCCACGACCGCTCTGTCTCCAATCGAATCAAAGATTTTATCGAGAAGCGCGCAACAAGCAAATTGACGCTGCGGGACATCTCTTCCCACGTAGGAATGAGCGTATCGAGGGCCTCTCAGCTGTTCAAATCCGCTTATAATCAATCGATTATGGATTATGTGATTGAAATGAGGCTTATGATGGCCAAGGAGTTTATTCTGATCGGAGGAACTACGTTGGAGGAAATCGCCTATTTGTCAGGATTTTCTAGTTATATCCATTTTAATCGTTTATTTCGATCCCGCTACGGCCTCTCTCCCAGTCAATATAAAAAGCAAGTACTCTCCTGATGTGAAAACTCCTGAAGAGGAAGGGGACTTCTCTCGGAAAGCAATTAAATAAAGGGATATGCACTATTATGTCGAACTCCCTTGGTATGATGCGAATAATAAATAAAACTCCCTTGAGATATATAGCCATAATAATAGTATTTCTTAGCGCTCTCTTCTGCCTGCGATGGGCGTGGTCCGAACTGTTTTATACATCGGAGCCCCCCCGTCCCGTTAATGGCGTACTCGACATGCGCGGTATGGATCTGGAGAAATCCTCCTCCTTTTATTTGGACGGCGAATGGCAGTTTTATCCTAATAAATTCATTTCACGTCAGGACATACAATCGGGGGAAAACCAATTCCGTAATATTCAGGTTCCGGGAGACTGGGGAAGCGTGCTGAATAAGGATTCTGGTTCCTCATATGGATATGGAACGTATCGGCTGCGCATTCTAATCGATCCGCTGAAACAGCCTATCGCATTCTGGCTGTCAAGTATTCAAGCTTCATCGGAAGTAGAAATAAACGGGATTGTCTCGGGCAGGTTCGGCCAACCTGCCGCGGATGCTAATGAATACACGCCCAAGAATGTCTCTTACACCGCTTCCTACTCGGTCGAAGGGACAACGGAGATAGAATTGCTTATTCGCGCAGCCAACTTCGACGAGCCTTATTACGGTGGGATTGTCCGTTCCATTCGCTTCGGCTCTCAGGCCGCGGTAGACTACGTACGTTGGTACTCTATCGGATTTCAACTAGGTATGTTTCTTATTTTGCTGCTTCACGGTTCGTATACGGGGATCCTTTACTTATTCAATCCTCAAGAACGGGCTTTGTTCATTACGGGTCTACTAACCTTAACGGTCGGAATTGCCGTTTTGAGCGGTCATGATAACGTGCTCATGTTATGGCTTCCGATCAATTATACATGGGCGATCAAGATCAGACTGCTCTCCCTCCTATGGCAAAACTTTTTTATTCTTCTTCTTTTCAAAAGAATTGCTTCGGCTCCTCCACGATGCGTATGGCTGCGAATATACACCACGGCACTCGTTTCCCTTACAGGACTCCTGCTCGCCGCACCCGCTTCATGGGCTAATGGAATTATCGATTTAAAGATCTTTCTCGCCTTCTATTTATTTCCATTCGTTTGGTTTATTTATATCGTAGGAACCATGATTTTCAGGAAGCAGGACGACAAAGACATCGTCTTCTTGCTGCTAACCGCTACGGGCATAATATCCAACATAATATGGAGCATAGTCGAGTCTGATATAGAAATTACCACCGTATACTATCCAATCGATATAATAGCGGCCATTATCGCATTTTCCGCTTATTGGTTCAAGAAATTTTTCCGTAATTCCAGGGAAAACGCCAAGCTAAACGAGCAGTTGCAAAGGGCCGACAAGCTGAAAGACCAATTTCTCGCCAACACGTCGCACGAACTGAGAACGCCGCTGCATGGCATTATGAATATCGCAGAGACCGTCGTCACCAAAGAGAAAGAGAATCTGAATGAGAGCAGCCTGAAGGATATGGAGCTGCTTATAACGATAAGTCGCCGCATGTCTCATATGCTTGGCGATCTTCTCGATGTCGCGCGTCTTAAGGAGCATCGCATTGTGCTGCAGCAGGAACCCCTGCAGATTCAATCCATCGTTCCCGGCGTAGTCAGTATGCTGAAATTTATGATAGAAGGTAAGCCTATCCGACTGAATATGGATATCGCGGAATCGATGCCGCTGGTGATGGCCGACGAGAAAAGACTTGTGCAAATTTTGTATAACCTGTTGCATAACGCCCTCAAATACACGGAAAAGGGAACCATCTCCGTTTCCGCTGAGATTCGGGACGGGCAGGCCGTCATCCATGTCTCCGACACCGGGTTCGGCATGAATGAGGAAACACAAGCGCAAGTGTTTCTCCCTTATGTACAAGGGTCTTATGGAGTAAGTGATGGACGAGGAATCGGACTTGGTTTAAGCATTTGCAAGCAGTTGGTAGAATTGCACGGTGGTGCTCTGACTGTTCGCTCCGAGTTGGGTAAGGGCTCCGTTTTCAGTTTCAGTCTACCGTTAGCGAACGTGTCGAATGTCTCCTTGCCCCAAGACCCTATTCATCTTCGCCAGATCACAGATGGAACTAAAGATAGGCCAGTTGGTTTGATTATGCCGGACACCGGAATCGGTGAATTGGCTGCTACCGTCCTTATCCCGCCGCTATTGAATGACGGGAAGGTGAATATTCTTGCCGTTGATGACGACCCCGTCAACCTGAATGTGCTTGTGGGGATCCTTTCGACGGAGCCGTATACCATCACAACAGCCAATTCGGCCCGTGAAGTATTGGAATTGCTAGGCACCGGGCGATGGGATCTGTTGATTGCCGATGTCATGATGCCACACATGTCCGGCTACGAATTGACCCAGATAGTAAGGCAGCATTACTCCGTATCAGAGCTGCCTATTCTGCTACTGACAGCGCGCAGTCAACCAGCTGACATCTACACCGGATTTTCATCGGGAGCTAACGATTACGTGACCAAGCCTGTAGACGCTCTTGAACTGAAGTACCGAATCCGGTCGTTGATCACGCTGAATCAATCCATCAATGAACGTTTACGTATGGAGGCCGCCTACCTTCAGGCCCAAATTCATCCTCATTTTCTACTCAATACGCTTAATTCAATAATGGCACTTAGTAAGATCGATACGGAAAAGATGCGATATCTGGGCCATGCTTTTGCGTCATATTTGCGGATCAGCTATGATTTTCTCAATACGGGAGAACTGATCGAGCTTTCTCATGAACTGGAGCTTGCCGAAGCCTACTTGTATATTGAAAAAGTACGGTTTGAGAAACGATTGTCTGTCGTATGGGAAGTGGAACCCAACATCAATTTGCTTCTTCCTCCGCTTACGATACAACCGTTGATTGAAAATGCGGTCAAGCACGGCATCCTTAGTCAAAGCAAAGGCGGTACGGTTCATATTCGAATTGCTCGCCAGACCAGCTTCACGCTTATTGAAGTCAAAGATAATGGCAAGGGTATGGAACAAGAAAAGGTGATTCAATTGTTGAGTCCAACCATGAAGGGCAAGGGCGGTATTGGACTTTTCAATACGAATCGACGATTGACCCAATTGTACGGCCAAGGCTTGTCTATTCACAGTAGGCCCAATGAAGGAACAACCGTGTCATTCGTCATTCCGGACAACCGCAATAAGCAGGATGCTAACGCAGATTGAGACAAACTCATTGCATGCGAAGAAAGAGGCAGACCCGTTGAAGAGTGTGCCTCAATCGTTAGCCCCCGATTCTGGGGGCTTTTCCGTATGGGGCCGGAGCCTATCGCCTGCTGACCTTATCTACCGCATTCTTCATAATGATGCCGACACGGTTCCAGGATAGTCTCCGCGCATCCCTTCTGCCTTGTTGCCCTTTCCTTCTGCACAAGGCACGGTTCTGATAAGCTAACCTCATCTGTTGCTTCAAGCTGCCCAGATCCGCTTCCGCCCATAACTGTGCTCGACCTGAGAACAGGGAACGGAACGACCGCGAGATGACGTGATTCTTGCCTGTGAAGGGGTGAGTTAGCTTATATTTGACGAAGAATGAGTTCCGACTCGTCAAGAAGTCCATGTGACCGCCCCAGCCGGTAGCGATAACAGGTGTGCCGCTCGCCATCGATTCCAGGAAAGGCAAGCCAACGCCTTCGCCCCTAGTGGGGAGAACAAACGCATTTCCAAGCGTATAGATCCCTCTTAATTGTCGTTGTGTTAGATGCCGTGCCAGAATCGTAACCGGGGCCGTACGCTTGTGAATGCCTAACTTCTTCTTATAAGCAGCGACTCGGTTTCGGATCCACTGCTGGTTCTCGCGGGAAGAGTAGCCATTCGTCTTGACGACTAGGTGCACATTGTCCGAGGCGGAGAAGGCTTCCCAATAGGCTCTGAACAATGCCTCTGGATTTTTGCGGTGCTGGAAACCGAATACGGATACGAACACGAATTTCCCCTTCGTATTCGGTATTTGCAGCTTACGATTGCGCGGATTGAATGTCGCAGCGTTCACCCCATGGGGAACGATGTACATGGGTACCCTGACACCGCTGTTGCGCATCGCTTGTATATTTTGCCGAGAAGGCACGAACACTGCATCGAACCGGTTGATTGCCCTCGCCCAACGGTCGGGAATTCTTGTCGTCTCCCATACGGAGTTCAGAATGACGCGCTTGTGCCGCTTCTTCTCTCTACTGACGTTCAGCGTGTGGGGGGGATAATGATAAATCAAGACGGAGCTGCTCTTTCCTTTGCCTGACTGCCGCGAGTTCTTCCCGCTTCCGGCCGTCGTTCGTACGCCTTGCCTTCTTAATGCCCGAACATATTCCCTGCTTGCGATTCCAAGGCCGCTAGCGAGATGGATCGGTCCTTTCCACACAACATGGTATCGGGTCATCAGCTTCCAGTCTCCTCATTGAGCATTATAAGGCCTTGGAAACAGGATATGCCGCGATTCCAGCTGCTGATAAGGTGATCGCCCTTGCCTTTCTGAAATTTTTCGTGTACTTCATCATTCATCCTTATAATTGTTAGCGATTTGCTCCCCTAAGCTTTGGATCCACACGCACCCTCAACCGTGAACGAGAAGTTTTTATTTTTATCATGATCAATAAAAAAGCAAGCAGTTTAAACAGAATTCCGATCCAGATGAGTTGATGCATGCCCAAGTGAGAAATAAACCAACCCCCGACAGAAGTCCCTACAGTAATGCCAAGATTGGAAAATGAGACAAACAAGCTGTTGCCGAATTCGGGAGCTTCTTTTGCCTCAGTAGTTAACCATGCTTGGCTGACAATAAGCCCACCGGAATGCACGGCCCCCCAAATGAGTACGAAAAAGGTACATTCCACCACGCTATTCTGCCTGTTAGCGGAACAAAGAGCTGCCTCTCGGCAGCCCTTTTGTGGTATCTATTATTTGTTTGGCAACCATTTCTTACAGGTATCAGCCCGTAATTGTAACTCATTATACAGCACGCCAGCATGGTAGCCGTCGCAAACGGCGTGGTGGAATTGTGCCGATAAGGGCAGCAGTATTTTTTCGTCTTGCTGAAAATATTTCCCCATTGTAAAGATGGGCAGTAAATAAGTTCCCTCATTATAGACATTCAGGTTAAAGCCCGTGAAGCTGACCCACGGAATGCTAGAAATGGGAAAGGTGTTTGGTGGCTCGTTTGTTTTAGCGGCAAATCGCTTAACACTTCCGTACTTTTCCATATCGTCCAAATAACGAATGTAGAACTCATTAAAATCTTCACTGTACAAAGTCCAGATGGTTGAAAAAGTCTTATCCTCAGTATGGAAAATGGTAAAGCTAGGAGACATGCTATCCCAATAACCTAACCTACCCTCAGAATCAAGACATGTGCGAAATTCACTGTGGCGGTTTACCACTGTAGTTATCATGTGGATCAATGCCGGGTACAGCTTAATCCCCTTATTCTTAAGTCCTTCCAGCAACTGGGTAATGTCAATGTTTGCCGTCATGCTGTAGGTGCATCTGACATTGTTTAAATAATGTTCAAAATAGGGTTTTCTACTCCAGTTATCCATGACAATCGGATTGAAAATCATTTTTATAACCTCCTAAAATTATTACGTTCTTCGTTCTAGGAGGTCATCTTGACTGTTTTAACCATATCCTCATCACAATCCCAGTACATTATTTTTCCACTGCTACTAATAAATTATCTGTAACGATGAGTATACCATCATCATAGCCAAAACATCAAAAGTATCATGCAGCGCATCGATTCAAGCCGCTCGTAGTTCCATGCGGTCGTCATACCTTATAAATCACAAGAAGGGCGGAATGAGGAAGAGTGGCAGCCACCTTCCAATGAACAAAAGCCTCGAACACCTTCGTTTTGCGGTGGATGAAATCGAAAGCTTCCTCTCCGCTCATCTCAATACGCATATCCCCGACCAAAGGAACGTTATACGTGTGCTTCAGAGAAGAACTGATCCTCAAGTCCTAATATCACATTATGATCGAACGAATTGCTCTCTGGAGCGACCTCGCCGGCCAAAAAATCAACCGGATAGGTGATTCGGCACAGTTTGACTCGTTCATAAGCATCATGGCCATGTATCGCCGCTTTATAGATCGGATGGCTCTTGATCACTTCCATAAGGTGCATTCGCATTCGAAGCTCTACCTCGACAATCCGATCCCTATTGGTCTCCAGCCGAGACAAGCGAGCATATTCGAGTCGCTTGAGTTTTTTCAGCAACAGAGTACAACGACATGAAAATACCCTGGATAGCGACAAGAAAATACTAACAATCTCTGAAAAAAAGTGAATTCACGACAAGAGTATACCTTCTATATGTGCAGATCGAAGTATGAAATCTTTCAAGGTGGCCACCCACCGCAGCTGTTGCGTAGGGCATTCTATAATGCTCCCAATGATCATTTACATAAATCATTGATCTCTTGTTGGAAGAAAAGAAGCGGAACCAGCAGATGTATTTTGTTGAGTAGCTAAATGAGATTGCGGCGGCAGCTTAACGCTTCTCATTTTACATAGCTTTTTTTGAAATCAGCTTTCAAATCCGCTTCTTCATCGCCGCTTCTACCTCATTCGGACTCAAAATGAAGGCGCTGCCGCCGATCTTTTCGTTCCGGGCAAAACGACAGCCGCCTCCGTTTCCGACGGCAAAAAGCTCCCGGAGTAGTCCGAGAGCAAGTCAATCCGACTTTCTATTTGCCCTTTGCGGCCAATTGTTCGGCAATCGCCTTGTCGGTCTCTTCCGCTGCATCGCGGAGCATCGTGTTCACATCGGAGCCTTTACCCTGAGCGACCAGAGTCAGCTGTTTCGTAATCGCCCTCTGAGCCAAGACGTCAAAAGCGGTCACCTTATAAGGCGGGGCGTACTTATCTGGAAACATCGCCTGCAAGTTCAGCGACTTGCCTTGCAGCCACGGGATTTCTTTGCCGTATATTTTTTTCGCTTCCGGATCGTTCAGTACCGTGAGCGCACCCATCTTCGACAAATCGAGCATATGCTCCTTGGAGGCCAAATAGGCGATAACCTGGAAAGCTTCTTCCTTATACTTGCTCGTGCTGGTGAGCGAATATATACTTCCCTGAATGCCGCCGCCTACTCCGGGAAGATCGGCAAATGTCGGAGCCCTTGCGATATCCCAATTGACTTTCCAGGTCGAGTTCAAGTCGTTGGCCGCTAGCATCATGGCTGCCGTCCCTTGCGTGATGAACAGATTTGTGTCGGCAGGCTTCTCGTTTCCGGGAATTTGTAGGAAGCGAACGAAGTTGTTCACATATTTTTGCCATCTCGGGTCGGTCAAAAAAACAGACTTATTCGTTGTCAGATCGATGAAAGGCACGGACAATTGGTTAAACAGCATCATGCCGCTGATGTTGATTACCGCTCCCTGGTACTGCACATTGCCGTCGGTGCGAGTCATTTTTTTGGACAGCTCATAAAAATCGTCATAAGTCATTCCGTCTTTCGGATACGCGACGCCAAATTTTTCGAATATATCTTTGTTGTAATACACTTTATAGCTGCTGAAATTGACCGGCAGCCCATAAAGCGGCCCTCCCGATATCAGTCTAAGGACATCGATCGCTTCCGGATAATTAATATTCAGGTCGTATTTATATTTTTTGATCAGATCCCCGATATCGTAGGCCAATTTCGTTTCCATCAGGTAAGGATTGATATTGACCGTCCCGACGTGCATGATATCGATGTCCAAGCCTTTGGTGAGGGCCCCCTGAATCGACATCTGGCCTTTGGCCTCGTCATCGGTACTGCCAAGCAAATAATAATTGATTTTCAGGTTTGGAAACTTCGCCAGTAAATCATTTCCGTGCTCGCGGAAAAAACGCTCCTTATCGGTAGAACCGAGGAACAGCAGCTCGACCGGTTCTCCGGGCTTGCCGACCGGCTTAAGTGTCGATTCGACCGCAGCGGCTTTGGAATGTTCGGATGGAGTCCCCCCACCTGAGCAAGCCGTCAGTACCCCGATCAGAAGCAGCGTTGCAATTGACCCTCTTCCCCTAAAGAAAAACATTGTCGTCCTCCTCCAATTCACTCTAACTTTCATATGTTCGGCGTCTATGGCCGCCATATTGTCCCCCCTATTGTTAATAAATCGGTTTATCGCCTGAGCACCTCTTCCGAGTTCACATAGGCACAGGCGGTGTCAAAGCTCTTAACGCACCTTCTATGGCCGCGTCCAAAATGCGCTTCGTTGTCTCCATATCCGGTTGAACGGATGTATTCGCTATTGCTGTTCCATTCAATACGAGGGGCTTATTAGATAAGCCCCGATGTAAGAGAGTTGACGACCGGCCATTTCAAATCAAACGCTTATCTTCTTCCACGCATAGCTGCTAGGGGCTCCACAATATACGTACAATTCACCGGTATCAGTCTTTAAATACTGCTGGCCTGCTTTAAATTGCGTATAGGCGGGAACTATCGATCCGGTTAATCCGTCCGAATATACAATATTTGCGTTTGCTCCGCTGTAACCGATCGATTTTCCTATTGCATTTTCCATATTCGCTGAAAATTTGATTTCCGAGCAATTATCGAGCTGATAAGTTCTCTCGATAAGAGGGGTGCTTCTGTTGTCAACGGAGAGATTCGAGGCAATGATACATTTCGAACAAGCCGTGAAATGTGCGTTATCGACCCCTGCAATATTTCCGGTGTTGTTATTTTTGAAGATATTATTGCAGAAGATCCCGCCTGTGATTCCTCGAGCATATATACCGTATGTCTTGTTCAATTCGAATGTATTGCCCTCGACGATAATGTTTTCTTGAGGGGAGAATTCATTGGATCCTTGATTGTTAATAACCCGATTATGTTTGACGATATTGTTTTTTCCGGAAACGGATAGACCGCGGTTTGTCCCGTCCATGACTGCGTTTCCCTCGATCAAGCAACCGTCGGAGTCAGCATGGATTTCGATGCCGAATTGATTCCCTATGACCGGAATTACCGTACCGACATTGATCACATGGTTGGAAGCAATTATAGTTTGGGACGGAGCATATGTTTGGTATGTGGCATTGTTATCTCTCACGACAAGAACGCCGCTCGATGCGGTACCGTCAATCAAGTTCGACTGAATCGTAACGGACGTACTCCCGACATTGGTAATGCCTCTCGCTTTTGAATTTCGAACGATATTATTCAAAATGAGCACACGTTTACACGGGGCTGCATTTTTGGTATAAGAAACCACCGCAATCCCATCATCACCGGTGTTATCMAGAACGTTTCCCGAAACAAGGACATCTTCGCTAACGTTGGTTATATGAATACCGTCTGCCAAGTTATTTTTTACCGTACAGTTTACAATCCGAGATTTCCTTAAGCCATAGTTCATAAAGGCGGCCCCGGCTATACCTATGATCGTGTTGTTATCGATTGTTATATTTTCGCAACTCTCCGTAACTAGACCATATTGCCAACCTCGTGTTGCAGCATTACTTTTGAGAGTAATACCATGTATGATAGAGTCTATATTATTCTTCAAGATGAGAACGGATGTCGTGAAGTCACCGGAAAAAATAACGGATCTTCCTGCAGTACCCATGATGGAAACGCTTCCATTAAATATCAGACCACGGGATATGTAATATTTCTTAGGTGGAATTAATAGCACCCCGGTTGTTGCGACCGCTTGTTGGTAAGCGGCCATGATCGCGGCGTAATTATCC